>JACCYK010000181.1 GCA_013696525.1 Chloroflexia bacterium | reverse complement strand
AAGTTGGTGGGAGCTGGCGGTCAGTATCGTGGCCTTGCTGATGATGGCGGCGGCGGCAACCGTCGATGCTACCGCCAACGTCGTCAGCCGGCACCAGCTCCGGCAGATGGCGGACCAGCGCGACCGCGTGCGCACGGTCCAGAGCCTGCTCGATCCCGCTCGCTCGTTGCATACCAGCCTGCTGGTCGTCCAGGCGATCACGATCGCGGTGGCCGCCAGCTTGTTGACCACGGTCGCCCTCCGCGAGTTTGGCACGGCCGAGCACCTGATCGCGATCCTGGCGGTCACGATCGTCTTCCTCATCCTCGGCCAGATCGTGCCGCGCGCCCTCGCCAGCGTCCAACCGGAACGCGCCATCGGCTTACTCCTCGCCCTTGCCGGGTTCTTTACCTTGCTGGTCCGGCCGATCACGTTCGTCACGGAGCGCGTGGTTGACTGGTTGGCGCATGCCTGGCCCGGCCATCCCGTGATCGTGCCCGCGAACGATTATGAGGAGCAGTTCCGGTCCCTGACCCGTGAAAGCGGTGGTGAGGATGACATCATCGAGGCGGAAGAGCGCCAGATGATCGACGCCGTGTTGCGCTTGGAGGAGACCCGGGCCCGCGACATCATGGTGCCGCGGGTCGATATCGTCGCCGTCGAAGCCAGCGACGCGACCCGCGCGATCCTGGCCAAGATCATCGAGGCCGGCCACTCCCGGCTGCCTGTCTACCGCGAATCGATCGACCGCATCATCGGCATTCTCTATGCCAAGGACCTCCTGCCGTACGTCATCGGTGACGCGGTCCAACCCAACCTGATCGAGCTGCTCCGGCCCGCCCATATCGTGCCGGAATCGAAACGGATTGACGACCTCTTAACCGAGCTGCGGCGGAATCGCATCCACATCGCGATCGTCGTCGATGAGTACGGCGGCACCGCCGGGCTGGTCACGATCGAGGACATTCTGGAGGAGATCGTCGGCGAGATTCAGGACGAGTACGACGTCGAGCTGCCGTTGTTCGAGCAACTGAGCGAGCGGGAGCTGCTCGCCGACGGACGCCTGCCGCTGGACGAGGTGGCCGAAGCGTTTGGCATCCAGTTCGTGGGAGAGGGTGACGGCACCGTGGCCGGCTTCGTCCATCGCCACCTCGGCCGGCTGCCGGTGGAAGGCGATCACTTCGCGGCCGACGGTCTCCAGATCGAAGTCGTCGCGGTCGAGGGCCACCGCGTCCGCCAGCTCCGCTTCCGCCGCGAGGACGGCGACGAGCCGGCGCCGGTCCCGGCGCCGCTCACGGCGGACGAGCCGGAGGCGACGGAGTCCATCCCGGACGATCAGGCGCCGCCGCGGGCGTGAGCGGGCGGATCATCGGCCGCCGGATCGTCCGGTTTGACACCATCGGCAGCACGATGGACGAAGCGGCTCGCCTCGGCGATAACGGCGAGCCGGAAGGCACGATCGTGACCACCGCCGAACAAACCGCCGGCCGGGGCCGGGCCGGTCGGGCCTGGCTGGCGCCGCCGCGCACCGCGCTCCTCTGCTCGGTTCTTCTCCGGCCCCGCGTTCCCCCCACCCGGTTGCCGGTCCTGTCGCTGGTGATCGGCGTGGCGACGGCCGAGGCCATCGAGGCCACGACCGGACTGGGTTGCCGCTTGAAATGGCCGAATGACATCTGGCTCGGCCCGGATGACGCGGCGCGGAAAGTGTCCGGCATCCTCGTGACGTCTCGCCTCACCGCCCACGGCATCGCCTACGCCGTCGCCGGGATTGGGATCAACTTGAACGCGCGGCCCAACGCGCTTCCGCCTGGGGCCACGAGCCTGCTTGCCGAAACCGGTACTCGCACCGAGCCTGAAACCCTCTTACCCATATTGGTGGACCGCTTGCGCCACGCCTACCATGACTACATCGTCACCGAGGGCTTTCCCAACCTCGACCGGTGGCGACAGCGAGCGGCGCTGCTTGGCGAACGGGTTTCCATCCAGGATGTCGGCACCAATCAGACGGGGACGGTTGCGGGGATCGACGATGACGGGGCGCTGCTGCTAGCGGACGCCTCTGGCCGGACTCGGCGCATCATCGCCGGCGAGCTGACTCGCGGCCCGCGCTTACTCCCGCTTGCTTGATGGTGGCTGGCGCATCTCTTGCCCTCGCAGATACCGTTCGGGGTTCGCCCCCGGAGAGTTGAAGCTGAGATCGAGCGCGATCCAGACGGTGCGCGAATAGGGAAAGAGCACGATCGGCAAGACGATCGCCAGGGCAGCCGATGGTGACCACATTGTTTGAGGATCAGTGCTCATCGCAAAAACCTATACCGGGTCCGCGGGGCGCTCCGATGCCAGAACAATACTCCTGCTACCCCACCGTCCCCTCCAACTCGGCGATCACCGCCGGCACCACGTCGAAGAGATCGCCAACGATGCCGAATTGGGCGATCTTGAAGATCGGCGCGTCCGGATCGCGATTGATCGCCACGATCAAGTCCGAGCCCTGCATGCCGACATTGTGCTGGACCGCGCCGCTGACCCCCACCGCCACGTACAACCGCGGCGAGACCGTGCGCCCGGTTTGCCCGATCTGCTCATGATGCGGCCGCCACCCGGCATCGACCACGGCCCGGGTGGCGCCGACCGCGCCGCCCAGCGCCGCCGCCAGCTGCTCGACCACCACGAATTTTTCGGGTTCTTTCAGGCCCCGGCCGCCGGCGACCACGACTTTCGCCGCTTCCAGGTTGGTCGGGCCGCTCGGCTTCTCCGCCGTGGCCCGCATCGTCACCCGTCCATCCCGCGGTCCGAACTCGACGGGGAGGGTTTCCGCCTCGACAGCGGCAGCGCCGGATTCCGCCCTGGCAAAGCTGCCGGCGCGGACCGTGGCGATGCGCGGCGAACCGGCCGGCAGCTCGACCCGCGTTTGCAGGCGGCCGCCGAGTACGGTGCGCACCGCGACCAGCGTGCCGTCCTCGATCTGGAGATCGACACAGTCGGCGGCGCTGCCGAGCCCCAGCCGGGCGGCCACCCGCGGCGCGTAGTCGCGGCCGGCCGTGGTTCCGGGCACCAGCACCACCGCTGGCTTCGTTAGCGCGATTGCCGCCGTCAGCGCGGTCGCCGCCGGCTCCGACGGCAGCCCCGCCAGCCGTTCATCATCGACGGCCAGCACCCGGTCGACGCCGGTGGCGCCCAGCTCGCTCGCCACCGCCGAGGCATTGGGCGCCATCACCACGGCGCTCAGCGTGGCCCCGAGCTGATCCGCCAGCCGCCGCCCCGCGGTGACCAGCTCGAACGAGACCGGGCGCAAGGCGCCGTTGCCGCCGACTTCGGCGGCGATCAGCACCCCGCCTGACTCTGAGCTTCCCATCGCGTTCGATGCTCCTCCGTGTGCGTCGTAAGTCGTGAGTTGGGAGTCGTGAGACGGAACGGGAGGTTAGATGAGTTTGTGCTCTCGCAGCCAGGCGACGAGCTGTTTGGCGGCGTCGGCGGCTGGTTGATCTTGGAGGATGGTGCCGGTGACGGTCCGCGCCGGCACGTATGGCTCGCCCCAGCGCATCCGGTCCGTCCCGCCATTGGACGTGGCGTCGGCCGCGACCTGTGCCACCGGTTTTTTCTTCGCCCCCATGATGCCCTTCAAGGACGGATAGCGGGGCTGGTTGAGAC
>JACCYK010000173.1 GCA_013696525.1 Chloroflexia bacterium | reverse complement strand
AATCGAACGCGGCGACCGTGCCGCTACTCGCCATAGTGGGCCTCCTTTTGCCTTAGCTTTGCCGTCGAATCCGCGCTCCCGCGACGTGGGCGATGGGACGGGACGCCGAATGCGTCAGTCCGCGGTCCAGTCTCATGAGCACTTTAGTACAATATCACAATAATTGATTTTATCAATTATCGGAGCAATCATCGATTCTGGTATACTGAGTTAATGAATGGAGCATCTTCGCCTGGGATCGAGGCGCCGCCGGCACCGGAACAGGATCAGTTGGCCTGGCTGCTGTTGCGGTTGGGAAGCCGCTCGATCGCTTATTTCGGCGCGATGGCTCAGGAGCTGGGGTTGCCCATGCCGTTGGCGATGGCGTTGCAATGGATCGAGCCGGCCCGGCCGCGGCCGATGAACGAATTGGCTGGTTCGATGCGGTGCGATCCGTCGTATGTGACCTGGATCGCTGATCAGCTCGAAGCCCACGGGTTGGCGGAGCGGCGACTCGCGCCCCACGACCGGCGTGTCAAAGAGTTGGTGTTGACAGAAGCGGGTATTGCGAGACGCGAGGGGTTGCTGCGCGGGTTGGCCCAGTTTCCGCCGGCGTTGACCCCGTTAGCACGGTCCGAGTCCTCGACCCTGCGCGACCTTCTCGCCCGCCTGCTCGGGAATGACGAATCGACGGTGCTTGACCAGTGCCCGATGTTCAACGTCCGACACCGGGGTGAGCAGCGGCAGCCAGCCGTCAACTGTCCCCGCGACCTGCCGGCGAGCGAGGGCTAGCCGCGTGGGGGCCGCGGAGTACGCGCTGTTGATTATCCTGGTCATCGCGATTCCGCTGGCGATCGCCGGCGCCGTCACCTTGTGGTCATTGAAGCAAGTGCGCTACCAGCCGAAGAAACGCGGACCTCGGGTGGGTGCGCCCGAGGGCTCAGCCGCGGAGCCGAGCGACAACCGGCCCAACCTCGAATCGGGGTAGCGTTCCTGGCTCAGTCCTATGCTCCCGTTCGCGCCCGCCGGCTCGATTGTGCTAGGTTCCTCGGGCTGTGCGGCCCCGGCTTGGGCGCCAAGCGGAAGGACGAGTCGTCGTTAGGGTGAGGTGAGGGAATCCGTGGCAAGTGAGCGAACGCTGGTGATCGTCAAGCCCGATGGCGTACAGCGGGGGTTGGTGGGTGAGATTATCAGCCGCTTGGAGCGGCGCGGGTTGCGGATTGTCGCGCTTGATTTTCGGGTGATCGATCCCGCGGTGTCGTCGGTCCATTACGCCGAGCATCGGGGGAAGCCGTTTTACGCGGGACTGGTCGAGTACATCGGATCCGGCCCCTCGGTCATCATGGTGCTGGAAGGCCCGGACGTGATCCGGGCGGTGCGGACCACGGTCGGGGTGACGAACCCGGCGGAGGCCGCGGCGGGCACGATCCGGGGCGATCTCGGCTTGGAGCGGGGCCGGAATCTGATTCATGCCTCGGATGGGGCGGAGAGTGCGAGCCGGGAGATCGATCTCTTCTTTGGCGACCGGATGCCGCTCTCGTACGAGCGTGATATTGATCGCTGGATCGTCGAGTAGGCGCCGCCCCCGAGGTTCCACGTGAAACATGGCCGGTGAGCGATGGTCAACGCAGCTCCCCGGCCAAGTTACGAATCGGTGATGTGGATCAGGCCCGGCTGGGCATTGTACCGGGACATGATTTCCGCGATCAGGTTACGTAGGGCTTGATCCGTCGGGATCGGCGGCAAGGACCGGCGGTCGCTGGCCGGCTGGCCGGAGAACTTCTCCCGGCTGGCGCTCGACCGGGCGTCGGTGCGGGACGACCGGTAGTAGAGGTCGGCAACGATATCCGGCCCGTTGGCGACGATGTAGAGCGCGTAGCTGGGGTCGATTTCGATCCCGATCGTCCCTTCATGCACCGCGTCGACCACAACCGGGTATCCATATGGAGTGCGGGACTCGTATTCGCTCGCGATGAGCCGCAGCATCGGCATCATCCGGTCACGGATGCCCTCGAATGTCTCATGCGCCACGCGGTTCTCTCCGATAGCTCCCCTCGATCGTGACAGCGCTCGTAGCGCCGCCAGCCAGGATCGCATTATCCC
>JACCYK010000166.1 GCA_013696525.1 Chloroflexia bacterium | reverse complement strand
GCGTCATCCTCAGCAACCCCTGGCTACTGCAGAACCCGCTCTTCGCTGGCTACGGTGCGGTGAGCGGCTACCTGCCCGCCCAGAAGATCGCCATCGCGGTGGCCGTCACCTTTGACGAGGGGGCGTTCGATGACCAGGGCAACTACCGGTATGCCAGCCACGCGGAGATCTTCGCCGCCGTCGGTACCTACCTCGCCCCGGACCACCCGCTGCCAAGGCCCAGGGCGTGACACTGGCCCTGACAGGCGGATTATGTTGGAGCCGCTCGACGGTAACCGCCAACCGCTACCTCTTGCCACCGGTTCCAGCAACGCTCCAGCCTCTTGAAAAGAGACCTCCAGCGCTCTGCTCGACCAGCCTGGCTCGGCGAGGAGCAGGCCGGAATCATGCCGTCTCAGCTATTGGGGTCGATCAACCGTCGACTGCTGCCAGCCGCCCGGCCGGGGAGGGCGAGCAGGCAGCCGCCCGGGGCGTGGCGCCGTCCCCCTTGCCGCGGGCATCCGTTGCCATCTTGCCGGAGCGGCTGATCCGCTTTCCGGTCGAGAGCATCACCTTTGTGTCCCACCCGCCGTGCTTACGGAGCTTGAGGGTTCCTCCCTGGTGACCGCTTTGGCTCGCTTTGATGTTGCATCACCACACACGGCAATCTCCTCCTGCCACCGCCCGTGCTTGACCGTCAAACGTTCTGGGGCCAACCGGGTCCAGACCGTGTAGGTGCAGATCGAGTTCGTCGTCAACTTGTCGCGACATTGGGTCCTATTCCTCGACAATCCCGGCTTCGACCTCAGAGACCGCCGGAGCTTCGAGGTGATCACCGAATTCATGGTTGTATTCGTCCTGCCAGCGTCGGTATTCGTTCCCGATCAATCGGAATTGGGTCTCCCAGTCCTCGTCCCGCGGGCGGAGGACGTGCAGTTCTTCTAAGAGGGCGAGATGCGCGAGCAGTCCCCATTTGAGCAAGAAGGCGGCGAACGGACGAATGTACGTAGGCCCAATCACATTATGCGGCTCGTCACCTGCATATAGTTGTAGGATCCCTTCGGGGGAGGCATGAGCACCCCAATGGAAGTGATTGACACCCGTCGAGAGTAATTCGAAACTCCTCAAATCGCTACTTGATGACGCCTTGTACGCCTCAAGCATGGTTTCGTATTTCAACCTGAGCGTGCCCCTCCGAAGGCTCCCACCTTTCTCTACAGGCGACTCTGCCGGCGCACGAAAGAATGGGAGCGCCACTTTCGGCTGTAGCCGGAGAAAGCCGACTCGACGGGCGGAATCGAGCAGCGACCTGATCTGTCCGGAGGCGGTCCAATAGTATCCAGCGAGGAGTGCGTCGAGCGCCGGCTTTGAAGCACCCGCGGCCAACGCTATGAGGTCCGCTCGGGCCGTGAGAGCCTCAGTCAATTCTTCATCGAGGGACGGATCCCATTCGAAGCGCCCAACAAATGCCCTTTCGTCAGAACAAGTGATCGAAGCCACAAGTAGAATGGGCGCTGGAGATCTCTTGCCGCCTTGAGCCGGGCGCCGAGTTCCAGTTCCTCCAGCCGGTGCTAGGGCTCCATCCATCGCCGAGGGCTCGGCATGACGAAGCGCGGTGTGCCTGGCTTAAGCAAGTCGCCCATATCAGCCAGGTAAGCGAACTCTGGCGGTAATCCTTTCGAGGGTTGATCCATCAACTGGGGCGAGACAGTTTCACCCGGTTGAGTCCCATCCGCAACCCCGGCCTGGCTTGGGACCTCCATCCCGGCAAGTTTAAGCAGGTCTGGGGTATGCAGGACCTCGTACCCCATTTGGCGCAATGCTGAGAGGTGCCCATGTCGGCATGGCACATGAACCGGGGGCTCCCCATCCGGATTCACGGTCATGCTCCACCCGAGCCCCTGGAGGACATGCTCGTAACGAGGCTCCAGCTTCACATCGACATGCGCTCCCCCGTCCTTGTTGGCTGCCCCAAGGACCAAGTCCCCGCGGGTGATCTCCAGGGTCTCGGCTTTCGAGAGATAGACGATTTCCTGAAACCACCACTTGTTGAACGGAACTAGGCGTCCATACGGGACCGCGTACTTTGGGACCCACTCCATTCGTCGCCGCGGAGGATCCAGCTCGATATTCGTCATCCCGGCAAACATCTGTTGACTGGGTTTCGGGGCATCGCAGGTCGAGAGGACATCAATTGTGTTTTCCCGGAGATGCGTCATGAGTGACGTCGATGACTTGGTGTCGTGAAACACGATCCTAAGCGCCGCCGCGATCCGGATCCCTTCGTCGACTTCACCCTGATCGTAGGCAGCGCAGGACGTCTGGATGAACCGAAGCTGCCGGGCCAGCTGGACGGGGAAGTCCATCGAGGGGTCCCGGCTAGGTCGTGCTGGTATCGCGTCACTCATGGTAGTCCCCGTGTTATGCTCAGTCTGTCTCTCGCTGTCGACCAGCGGTGGTCCGCACCCTTTTTCCCGCGTCGTGAGTTAGTCTTCGGCGTTCGTCACGTCGGTCCACCGGGCCGCAACTTCGGCTGCCGTCGGTGCTGTAAGGCGCCGTGCGGCCGCACCTCATTGTCGTCAACCCGCCACGCCTCGATCACCGGCAGCAATATCTCCGCCAACCTCGACTCCATGACCGAGAGCATCGCTCCTTGATCCAACTCAATGTGCCGTCCGGTAATTTGGAGCGTGACTATTTAAGCGGCCGGACGTACTCCATAGCATCATACTCATACGCCGCCCGCATCGGCTTGGGCGATACCGGGCAGGTGCAGCTCTCGGGCACGGTGGCAGGCCGCCCATTGGCCGGGCACGATTTCCTCGAAGGCGGGCGCGTCCGTCTTACAGATGTCGATCGCGTAAGGGCAGCGCGGGTGAAAGTAACAGCCGCTCGGTGGCGCGGCCGGGTTGGCGACCTCACCGCGCAGAGGCTGCCGACGCGTCCGCGCTCGCGGGTCGGGTTTAGGGACGGCCGAGAGCAGGGCGGCGGTATAGGGATGCTTCGGGGCGCTGAAAAGCTGGTCGCGCTCGGCCAACTCAACGATCTTGCCGACGTACATCACCGCGACCCGGTCGCTGAGATGTTTCACCACGCTCAAATCGTGGGCAACGAACAGGTACGTGAGCCCCAGCCGCTCTTGGAGGTCGAGCAGCAGGTTGAGGATTTGGGCCTGTACCGAGACGTCAAGGGCCGAGACCGGCTCGTCGGCCACGACCAGGCTCGGGTTGAGCGCCAAGGCACGGGCGATGCCGATCCGCTGCCGCTGGCCGCCGCTGAAGGCGTGGGGGTAGCGGCGCATGAACTCCGGCCGCAACCCGACCAGCTTCAGGAGCTCCTCGACCCGGTCGATCCGCTCCTGCCGGTTCTTGACGCCGTTGACGAGCAGCGGCTCGCCCACGATGTTGAGGATCGTCATCCGCGGGTTGAGCGACGAATAGGGGTCCTGAAAGATCATCTGCATCTGCGGCCGCAGCGAGCGCAGCCGTTCCCGCGGCAGCGTCGCCACGTCGACCACTCGGCCGCTATCGGTCTTGAACAAGATCTCGCCCGAGGTGGGCGCGATCGCCCGCAGGATGCAGCGCGAGGTCGTCGTCTTGCCGCAGCCGCTCTCGCCGACGAGCGCCAGCGTCTCGCCGCGCCGGATGTCGAAACTGACATCGTCGACCGCCCGCACGTGGCCGACGACCTTGCGCAGGAAGCCGCGCCGGATCGGATAGAACTTTTTCAGGCCCGTCACCTCGAGCAGCAGGTCATCGCCGGCGGGGGGCGCCGCCCCGTTCTGCCGCCGTCCGTTGCCGGGCATCATCGGGCCTG
>JACCYK010000148.1 GCA_013696525.1 Chloroflexia bacterium | reverse complement strand
CCAGGCCGGGGGATAAGGCCCCCATATCCGCGGTCTCGACCCGCAGCAGCGGATCGAAGATTTGCTGTTCGATGCGGGCCTGGATCTGGGCCGTGTGCAGGTAGGGATGCCAATTCGCCCAGAACGCCTCGGCGACGAGGAAGCGGACCTCGCCCGGCCCGCTCTGGGCCAACGTGGCTCGTGGCTGCCGCGCCGGCGCCACCCCGGCGGCCGCGCCTTCGGTCGCCGCCACCGCACCGATGCCGAAGCAGGACGCGGCGGACAAGAACTGCCGGCGGCTGATTGCGCCCGCGCGCAGCTTCGCGACGAGGATATCGAGCACCGTTCGCTGATCCATCGCTGCCTCCATGCTGGGCGTGGCGGCGCCCGCGCGTCGCCACGGCTGCGGCCGGTCTGTTTCATTCTATGAAACGCTGTTTCTTTTCCGGCGCGATTGTCCGCCATTATAGGAATTCCTTGCCATGGCGTCAATTTAACTTAACGTGAGCGTTCAATGTGGCGAGCGGGCGTCTTGGTCTTGAAGGGAATACCCCGTGTCTGGTACGTTGCCGGCACACGTCCCACCCCGCGTGCTGTCGGATGAGCGAGGATCAGATCGAACCCGAGGAGCAGACCGTGCACCGTTCACGCGCAACGATCATCCGAGCCCTCCTTGTCCTGGCGCTGCTGTCCGGGGCCGGGATCGGGGCGGGCGCCATCACCATGGCCCAGGATGAGACGCCGGAGGCGGCGATCGACCCGGTCGATATTGGCCATCCGGCCTATGTCCAGACCGGGAACTGCGACACGCTGGGCGATGTGGTCGAGCCACTAAGCGATCTGACCGTCACCGCGGGCGACCCGACCGGGATGGCCGGCGCGATTGCCGTTTCCCGGTCGTTCACCACCGTGCCGCTCCCCTTCGAGGCGCTGCTGGCCGAGTCCTACGCGCTCAGTGTCCGCTTGTCGGCGCAAGCGCTCGACACCGATCTCGTTTGTGGCGAGATTGGCGGCGTGGTCGATGTCAACGGCGCGCTGACGATCGGGCTCAAAGAGGTCGGCGGCCTCGGCCACACCGGCATCGCCTATCTCTCGCCGAGCGCCGACGGGGCCGCGACCGACCTCTTGATCTTCATGACCGAGGACGACTCCACCACCGAACCGGTCGCCGGGGCGACCCCGGTGGCGTCCGCTAGCGATGATGTCGAAGCCAACGCCGCCGCGCCGGCTCCGGCCGCGGACGAGGCGGAGGAAATCTCGACCGAAGAGACGGTCGAGGTGGCGCTGACGGAGTGGGCGATCAACATGCCCGCCGAGCTGGAGGCCGGCACCGCCATCTTCGAGGTGATCAATGATGGCACCGTGCCGCACACCTTCCAAATCAGTGGCAGCAATCTCGACACCGCCCTGGCCGCCCCCATCGGCCCCGGTGAGACGAGCATCTTGACCGTCGATCTGACGCCCGGCATCTACGTCGTCTTTTGCCCACTCGGCGACGGTGCCCACCGCGAGATCGGCATGCAGCTCGAAGTCACCGTCAACTAGGAGAATCAACCCGGCTCCGATCGCGGTCACTGCCCCGTGGCGCCGCCCTCTGCCAGATGGCAGAGGGCGGCGGCGCGTTTGCTGCCGCAAAACTCTGCCACCCGACTCCGCCCCCTGTCAGATGATGCGGGCTCCTGTAGCCGTCAAGATCGAAACATGCCCCGGCGGGTCGTTCGCCGGCGCCGCTCGAGCCGCGACAAGGAGCACGCCATGGTTCTCGAACTTGCCATTGATGTCATCGCCGCCAAGAACCGCGATGCGCTGACCGAGCAGTTGCTGGGGGCGACCCGGGGCGTCTGGGACATCTTCACCGTCTACCTCGGCGATCAGCTTGGGCTGTACCAGGCGCTGTCCGAGATCGAGCCCGCCACCGCCGGCGAGCTGGCCGCCGCCACCGGCACCCATGAGCGCTACGTGCGGGAGTGGCTCGAGCAACAGACGGTGGCCGGCATCCTCGACTGCGAGAACTCAACAGCGGAGGCGGCCGATCGTCGCTTCGCCCTGCCCGCCGGCCACGCCGAGGTGCTGGTCGAGCGCGACAACCTCAATTACCTGGCCCCGCTGGCCCAAATCACGGCCGGCGCCGTCTTCCCGATCCACACTTTGCTGGGGGCGTTCCGCAATGGCGGCGGTGTCCCCTACGAGGACTACGGCGCCGACCTGCGGGAGGGGCAGGCGGGGATGAACCGCAACCTCTTCCTGCAGCAGCTCGGCACCGAGTACCTGCCGGCGATTCCCGATCTCGACGCCCGGCTGCGGGCCGAGCCGCCGGCGCGGGTGGCCGATATCGGCTGCGGTGTCGGCTGGTCGAGCATCGGCATCGCCAACGCCTACCCCATGGTGCTGGTCGACGGGTTTGATCTAGACGAAGCCTCGGTCGTCGATGCTCAGCCGAATGTGCGCGAGGCGCGCCTGACCGATCGAGTCCGCATCGAGTGGCGCGACGCCGGCGACCCGACCCTGGCCGGCCGCTACGACCTCGTCACGGCGTTCGAGTGCATTCACGACATGTCCGATCCGGTGAGCGTGCTGCGGACCATGCGGCGCCTGACCGCGCCGGGCGGCAGCGTGCTAGTGATGGACGAGCGGGTCAGCGAGCGGTTCAGGGGCGAGGGCAACGACGTGGAGTGGTTCATGTACGGCTTCAGCGTTTTGCATTGCCTGCCGGTGGGCATGGCGGACCAGCCCTCGGTGGGCACCGGGACCGTGATGCGGCCATCCACTCTCCAGGACTATGCCCTGGAGGCCGGCTTTCGCGAGGTCGAGCTGCTGCCGCTGGCCAACTACTTCTTCAACTTCTACCGGCTCACGGTGTAGCCACGACACCGGGGATGACCCGGCGCCGGGGCCAGCGCGCGAAAGGAAGCCGACCATGGACACGACTGATTTTCGCCTCGCCTGGACGGACGTCTGGCATCAGACGCCGTCCCGCCGGACCGTGCTTCGTCTCTTCGGCGGCACCGCCGTCGGCGCCGCCCTTTTCCAGATTGGGACCGACCAGGTCGAGGCCGCCTGTCAGAAAGCCGGCGCCAAGTGCGACAAGCAGCGGCGCTGTGGCAAGGGAACGACCTGCCAGCGGGGAGGGCAGCGCGGCACCGGGGTTTGCCGCGTCCTCAAGCCGGGCCGCGATGATCGCGGCAAGCCCGGCCCCAGCCAGACCTAGACGCGATTCCTTGACCGAACGTTGACCCAAGGGCTCAGGCGCGGAGAACGCTCCGCCGGGGCCACTACCAGTGAGGACCAATGCCGCCATGAACAACAGCCTCTTGTACTACCTAGCCTGGATGGATTTCGTACGACAGCTTCCATCCCCTTCCGCACCACGCCGCTCCCCCCGCGATCGCCAGCGCTTGACCCGTGGGGATGTCATCGTCGCCGCTTCGACCCTGGAGCGGTCGCCCGACGAGCCGTCCCGGTGGACACGATCGTTCCGGCTCGGGGCGCGGCCGAAGACCCCGCCGCTGACCCTGCATACAGAGAGGAATCCAGCGCGATGAGCACGACGGAGACCCGGTTGGCAATGAACGATCTCATGCGGCACGCCCTCTCGCGACGAAGCGCGGCCAAGCTCCTCGGCGGCACCGCCCTGGTCGCCGCCATGACCCGGCTGGGCCTCGGCGACGCGGCAGCGGCCTGCCAGAAAGCCGGCGCCAATTGTGACAAGAAGAAGCGGTGCTGTAACGGCACGGCCTGCAAGCGCGAGAAATGCGCTTGCAAGAACGGGGAACGGGCCTGCAACGGCGTCTGCCGCGACCTTGAGACCGACCGGAACAACTGCGGCAAATGCGGCGTTCGCTGCCGCGACGGCGTGGCCCGCGTGAAGGGCATCTGCACCGACGCGGTTGGTTCCTTCGGCGCCGAGAGCGGCCAGCTCCACAACCCGCACGGGGTCGCTCGCGGTCGATGCCGACGGCGATGTCTACGTGGCGGACAGCGGCAATGATCGGGTTCACCTCTTTGGGGCGGATGGCTCGTTCAGCCGCCGGTTCGGGAACACGGGAGGCCAGGACCGCGAGTTCAGGTTCCCCCTCGGGATCGCGGTCGTCAACCCGGACGGCGGCACCTACGTCGCCGACACCGGCAACAACCGAATTCAGCAGTTTGACAACGCCGGCAACCATATTCGGAGTTGGGGCACGTTCGGTAGCGGCGCCGGTCAGTTTGATACGCCAACCGGGATCGCGGTCGCGGCCAACACCGTGATTGTCGCCGACACTGGGAACAATCGGATCCAGCGGTTCTCTGCCACCGGGTTCTTCTTGGCGCAATTCGGCCGGCGGGGGCCTGCCGATGGCCAGTTTGTACTCCCGAAAGGGGTGGCGCTCGATGCCCAGCGCAACATCTACGTCGCTGATTCCGGCAATGACCGGGTCCAAGTGTTTGACACCGACGAAACCTTTGTCCGGTCCTGGGGCCGTGGGGGGTCGGGGCCTGGCGAGTTCAAGGCTATGAGCGATCTCACCATCGACGAGGACGGCAACGCGGTGGTGGCGGACACCGGAAACAACCGGAATCAGCAGTTCGCGCTCGATGGGACGTTCAAGCGGGCCATTGGCCGGGCCGGGAAAGCGGTCGGTCAGTTCGATGCCCCGATCGGGGTGGCGGTGAACGCGGCCGGCGTGCTTATCGTAGCCGATGCCGGCAACGACCGGGTACAGCAGTTCGATCTCAAGCGCGCGGCCGGCGAATAGTCGATCGCACCCAACCGAGAGGGGACTGAACGTGGAACAACGAGGATTTGACGAGATCACCAAACAGTTCGCGCGGACGCCGCGCACCCGTCGCCTCGCGATGGGGCTCTTTGCCGCCAGTGGGCTCGGCGCCGTGCTGGGCCGGGTGGAGCCGAAGTCTGGTGTGGCCCAGACCGTCACCTGTCGCAAGCTCAGCCAGACCTGCCGCCGCGATCGCCACTGCTGCTCCGGCCGCTGCCGGGGCACGAAGGACAAGAAGACCTGCCGCGCCCATAACGAGGGCAGTTGCAAGCCAGGACCGAGCTTCTGCCAGATCGGCAACGACGCGGTGTGCGGTGATCTGTGCTTCTGCTTCACGACGACCGGCGGCGCCCCGTTCTGCGGCAAACAGGTGCGGGGCGTGGAGTGCCAGTGTGACGCGGAGTGCGTCACCCTGGGTTTCCCGGCGGGCTCCGCCTGCGCCAAGCATAACGGTCGCGTTTGCGAGATCGAGACCAGCACCTTCTGCGTTTCGCCCTGTCTCGGCCCGCGGCCGCTCTAGCCCGCGATGGCCGGATGACGGTTCGTCGTCTTGGGCCGAGCGCGGTGAACATCATTACGGCCCCACGCCCGGAACACCGGGCGTGGGGTTTGTCGTTGCCGCGTGGTTTCCTGGTTGCTCGGGGTAGGCGTTCGGATTCGGTGTACGGGACCGTCCGCGGTGAATTGACAATGACACTGTCGGTTTGTACAGTGCCGCTGCTTGCTCGTGACGAACGGGATCGCTACCGCTGCCCGGCCCGATGGCTGAAGGAGAAGTCGATTGGCAATGTCTTCGCGGGTTGCCCCGATCGATCTCTTTGGCCGAGCGCAAACCGTCCTCGCGGGCGGGGTCTCGGCCTCGATGCGGCTCAACCCGTACCTGGGGCGGCCGCTCTACGTGGAGCGGGGCGCGGGGCCGTATCTCTATGGCGTGAACGGCACGCGGTACATCGATTTCAACCTCTCCAACGGCGCCTCGTTGCTCGGCCATGACCACCCGGCGGTGAAGCGGGCATTGTTAGCCGGGGTCGAGGCCGGGGTCATCTGCGCCGCGGAGACGCCCTACCACGAGGCGCTGGCGGCACGGATGGTCGAGATCATTCCCGCCGCCGAGCGGGTTCGTTTCAGC
>JACCYK010000114.1 GCA_013696525.1 Chloroflexia bacterium | reverse complement strand
CGCCAAGGCCGCGCTCGACTGCCTTGGATAACCGTGTCCCTGAACCTCACGCATGAAATCTTCATCGAAGCCGCGATGCCAACCGCGGTGACCGAGCCGGGTTTGGCCGGCCTCATCGCGTTCGGGCTCGACGCCGAGGCGGCGACGGGGCCCTGGCACATCGAGCTAGTGCTGGGCGACGATGCGTTGCTGCAACGACTACATCGTGAGTTCATGGGGCTTGATTCGCCGACCGACATTATCACCTTTCCAGAGCATGACGACCTCGATGACCCCGGTCAGCCGAAGGGCGGCCAGATGTACATTTCGGTCGAGCGGGCGGCTGAGCAGGCGGTCGAGTATGGCCACTCGCCGACCGACGAGATCCGGTTTCTCGTGCTGCACGGGATCCTGCATTTATGCGGCTGGACCGATGATACCGACGCTGACCGAACCGCCATGCTCGCGCGACAGACCCAGCTCTTGCGGGTTTTTGACCGTCCTGGCGGCTAGGGAGCGGCAAGCAAAGCCCGGTGGAGGACGTCGGCCGCGTTGAGCGCCGACCGGCGCTGCACCTCGGCGAACATGGCCCGTAGGGCGAACCGTTCGTGGGCGGAAATTGCTCCCGTGAGCGCGACCGAGATCGTTCCTTCGAACTGTCCGCCCGCGGCCGGCTTTATCTCGGCGACCACGCCCAAGCCGAGGGTCGATTCGAAACGCTGCCGGGCCGTGTCGGCAACGTCCGTAGCTTCGGTCGGGGCGCCGGTGGCCGCCGTGGCCAGGCAGCCGCGCATGCGCTGGCTCGCCTCTGGCTCGGTCAAGAGGAGCGAGCCGAAGCGCCCTCCGGTGCCGATTTCCACGATGCCGAGCGTCTGGTTTGCTTGCCGCAGCTCGGCGAGGAGGACCGCGGCCAAGGTGCGATCGGCATCAGTGTAGACGTGGTTCCCCAGCCGCCGGCGTACTTCCGTCACGACCGGCCGGAGGAGGGTGCCGGCTTCTTCGGCGGTCCCGGCCGAGACGGAGACGCGGACATGGACGCCGTCATCCTTGGCGTAGGTCGCGACCACCGGATGCTCGACCTTGATCAGGGCATCAAGCTGCTGGGCCACCGCCGACTCGCCTAAACCGAGCGTTTTCAAGTTGACAAATTCAATCACCCGGTTCGGCAACGAGGGCCGCAGCCGGGGCAGCACCTCCTCCCGCCACATCCGAAACATCTCGCGGGGGACACCCGGCATGGCGACGATGATCCGGCCATTGACCCGCGCCAACCAGCCCGGGGCGGTGCCGACCGGATTGAGCAGGGCGTCCGCCGAGGGGATCAACCAGGCTTGCTTGGCATTGCCGGCGGGCATCACCAAGCCGCGGCTGGCGAAGAATGCTTGAATCGTCTCCAGCAACTCGTGATCGATCGCGGGCGTTTCGCCGGCGACGTCGGCGATCGCTTCCCGCGTCAGATCGTCGTCCGTGGGTCCGACGCCGCCGGTGCAGATGACGAGCTCCGCTTCGCTCACGGCATGGCGGAGCGTTGCCACCAGCCGGGCCCGGTCGTCGCCGACCTGGGTGACGTGGATCAGCTCGATGCCAACCGCGACAAGCTCTTGGGCGAGGAAGGTGGCGTTGGTGTCGGTGATATTGCCGGCGATCAGCTCGCTCCCGATCGAGAGGATGTACGCGCGCATGCTCCGTCTCACCCTCTCCCGCGAGCTAGCGGCGGCCGCGGTCGTGTCGCGTGGTACCCTCGGAGGGAATCGAACCCCCAACCTTCTGGTTCGAAGCCAGACACTCTATCCGTTGAGCTACGAGGGCAGGGCCGGCACTCCGCCCGGCCAGGACAATTTTAGCCGCGGGAGCCGGGGGAACGCAACGCGACACGAGGCAGGGAGCCGTGCCCGTGCCTTGCATCCGGCCCGCGTTGGTGCGATCATATATCTCGACTGACTTAGTGGGGTATCAGGGTCAGCGACGAGTGACGCCCCGGGAGGGGGGACGACTTCGGGCCGGCCGGGATCGCTCCCTGGGATCGCGGCTTGCAGTTCTCGACACTTTTCGATACCCAGCGTGGGACCGCCGGTTGCTGCCGGCGGGGCCCACTCGTATGGTGCGAAGCCGACAAGAGGAGATGACATCTTGGGTGTGACGATGGAGACCGTGAAGCCAACGACTTTGATCTCGCCGTATGGTGGCCGCCTGGTCGACCTCTTCGTGCCGGCGGCGGAGCTGGCGGAGGCGCGAACCTACGCCGGCACCCTGCCGTCCATTCAGCTCTCGCCCCGCGCGGTCTGCGACCTCGAAATGATGGCGGTTGGCGCCTTCTCGCCGCTCGACCGGTTCATGAGCGAAGCGGACTACCGAAGTGTCGTCCATGACATGCGGCTGGCGAATGGGGCGATCTTCCCGATCCCGGTCACGCTGCCGGTATCGGCGGCGGACGGCCTGAAGCTCGGCACTGACGTCGCCCTCCGTGATTCGATGAATGACCTGCTGGCGATCATGAAGGTCGAGGAGCTGTACTCATGGGATCCCGGTGAGTTGGCGCAGCGCGTCTTCGGCACCCTCGACACCAAGCACCCATTGGTCAACGAGCTGGGCCGCTGGGGCGGCTACAACGCCTCTGGCCGGCTACGGGTGCTCCAGTTGCCGCGGCACTACGATTTCCAGGAGCTGCGGCGGACGCCGGCTCAAACCCGGGAGATCCTGGCTCAGACCGGGTATCAGAACGTGGTGGCTTTCCAAACTCGCAACCCCATGCACCGGGTCCATGAGGAGCTGACGAAGCGAGCCGCCGAGGCGATTGACGGCGTCCTCTTGCTCCATCCGGTCGTGGGCATGACCAAGCCCGGTGATGTCGATCACTTCACGCGGGTCCGGGTCTACAAGGCGCTGGCTCAGCACTACTACCAGCCGGACCGGATTGTGCTGTCGTTGCTGCCGCTGGCGATGCGGATGGCCGGGCCGCGGGAAGCGCTCTGGCACGCCTTGATCCGGCGGAACTACGGCGCCAACCACCTGATCATTGGTCGGGACCACGCCAGCCCGGGGGTCGATTCCACTGGTCAGCCGTTCTACGGCCCGTACGACGCCCACGAGATCGTGGGCGACCATAGCGAGGAGCTGGGCGTCAAGCCGGTGCCGTTCAACGAGTTGCTCTACCTGCCGGACGAGGATCGGTACGAAGAAGGGACAAACATCGCGCCGGGGACTAAGACCATGTCGATTTCGGGTACCCAGGTGCGCGAAGAGTACCTGGGCAAGGGGCGGCGGCTGCCACCCTGGTTCACCCGGGTCGAAACGGCCGAGATTCTGGCGGAGTCGTACCCGCCCCGGCACAAGCAGGGGATTTGCATCTGGTTTACCGGGCTCAGCGGCTCCGGCAAGTCAACCACCGCCGCGGTGCTCTCGGTGCTCCTGCTGGAAGCGGGACGGCAAGTGACGGAGCTCGACGGCGACGTGGTGCGGACCCACCTCTCGAAGGGGCTCGGCTTCAACCGGGAGGACCGCGACACGAACATCCTGCGCATCGGCTTCGTGGCTAGCGAGCTGGCCCGGCACGGCGGCACCGTCATCTGTGCCGCGGTTTCGCCGTACCGATCGACCCGCGACTCGGTGCGGGGCATGATCGACGAGGACCAGTTCTTCGAGGTGTTCGTCGACACGCCGTTGTCCGTCTGTGAGCAGCGAGACGTCAAGGGCATGTACGCCAAGGCCCGGCGTGGTGAGATCAAAGAGTTCACGGGCATCAGCGACCCCTACGAGCCGCCGCTGAACCCCGAGGTCACCCTCGATACCGTTGACCGCACGCCGGAAGAGAACGCCCGGTTGATCATGGCCGAGCTCGCCCGCCTCGGCTTCGTCCGCAGCGACTGGGCGGCCGGCCTCAACGGTAATCTCAACTAGTCCCGCGAACCGGTCGGTCCGGAGCTCCACGGGCGGCGCCACCAGGCGCCGCTCGTGCCGGACCATCGTTGGCACGCGGGTGAGCTATGCCGTAACCGGGCTGCCGCCGCGAAACCGGAAGCCGAGGACGATGAGCGCTACGCCCAACACGATCGCCCAGATCCCGAACACCCAGATCAACGCCAGCGCCCCCTCTCCAGGATTCACGAAGAGAATGACGCCGAAGATGATCGATGCCGCGCCACTCAGGGCCAGCATCCACTCGTTGTCGATCTCTTCCCGCAGGCGAATCGCGCTCACGATCCGGAGGATGCCGAGGATGAGCGCCCACGCCGCGATGACATAGATGATGCTGAGCGCGGTCAGGGCCGGCAGCAAAATCGCGATAATCGCGGCCCCGACGCCAAGCACGCCTTCGAACAGGAGCGCCGGCCACCGGCTGCTGCCGCCTTCGGTGAAGATCGAGTAGAGCGCGGTGACGCCGTCGATGAGTGAATACGCCGCGAACAAGTAGACCAGGGCAACCAAGACCTCGGCGGGCCAGAACCAGGCGAGAAGCCCGAATATGATCGCGAACACGCCGCGGAGGGCGAAGGTCCACCAGTTTCGGGCCAGAACATCTCTCATCAGACCCTCCTGACTGTCCGCCAACGCTGTCGTCAGCCTACATTGGCCGACCAACCAGGCGCGGCGCCGCATCGCTCGGGGATTAGTTGCTTTGGTCGCGCTTCTCCGTCGAGTCGAGGCGATCGCTCAAGCCGCCCAAGACGATCTTGGCGCGCTCGGCGGCGGCATCGATCATTTTCTGCAGGTCACCGAGCGTGGTCTTGAGCTCTGGCTTGGCCCGCACCCATTCGTCCTTGGCGTTCATTTCGATCTCCGACCGCAGCCGGTCCACCGCATCCCGCAGGTGACCCAGCGCGGCGTGGAGATCGTCGGTGGCCTGGTCGCGTCGTGACCCATTCGCCTGTGAGGGTCCGCCGGTCGAGCTGCTCTCGGTCATCTCGATGTCTCCTTCTGTCCGCCGCAGTGTCCCGCGACGTCCGCTGCTGATGTGGTCATGGTATCGCAGATTACGTATCGGCGAGAAGTCACGCCAGGGCGGGGCGTGGCCTGTTTCGCCTGCCACCCGTGTCGTTGAAACCGCGACAAAACTGTAACGTTTTGGCAATACTTAGGTGGCGGATCGATCCTATGCTACGAGTATCCCGGTCACGGGCTCGGCGATCTGGCCGCGAAGCGGGTATTTCAATCGTACCCACACCGTCTCCTCGCTTTCCCCCCACCCCCTTTTGCCCACGCGACCCCAGCCATTTGGCCGGGGTCGCGTCTTGGTCCGGGCTTGCGCCGGACGGGCTCCAACCGCCATCATGTCGGTATCGCCGGTCTCGGCATCTGGTTCGATCCGGCGCCGGCACCTGGCGGAACGGGTCTTGGGTGGGATAGTTGGATGGTTCTGGTCGCCTATTTGTTTCGTGCCACGCTCCTGCTGTGGGCCGTCGCGATCGCGGCCGCGCTGGCGGGGCACGCCTTCGATCAGGATTGGCTGACGGGGATGTCGCTGGGTCTGCGGCGACTCGCCCCAGCGCTGACCCTGGTGTGGCTGCTGACCGCCTTTGGCCGGATGATCTGGTTGCGATTCTGGCCATTTCAGCGGCGGAAACGGTAGCCGTCAACGTGGCCCGATTGCACGGTCGCCGGTGTTTGACTAGGATAGTGCCTGATCGTCACCGCTCCGGTCCCTGAGCGGTGCGAGGTATTGCCTGATGCGAACTGGAGCGTAGACGCCGGTGCGTCATTTTCATTGGATATCAAGTGGAATGATTGTTGTCGGGCTCCTCGGCGCCATCGTCGCGGTGGGGCTGCGGCTTGACCCGTTCCTGGCGCTCGGTGGCGTGATGCTCGCGGTGTCCGGCCTCGTCAAGATTGTCATGTTGCGCCTGTGGCGGGAGTTGGGGCCGCCGGAGCGGGCGTCGCCGACCGGCCCCCGCCGCAATCGGTGATCAGCCCGCCGGAGGAGTTTGGCTACCCATGAACAAGCAGGTGGACGAGGAGCGGGCGGCTCGGGTGCGGCAGGCTCGCCAAGTGCTGGCGGGGAACGATCTGGCTCCCGCCGACGACCCGCTTGGGTTTGGCCCGCGGGTCCTCATGGGCGGCTCCGGCGAGTTTCGGTATCTCATCGGTCTCGCGGTGCTGGTTGTGCTGGCGACGATCGTCTGGCTAATCTGGGGGATGGGACCGGCGAGCTTGATCCTGCTGATCCTGGCCTTCGCCCTGCTCGCCGGGTGGTTCGTGCTCTGAGCCGCCGGTGGCGGGATCTCGCGGTAGCGCCGAAACTTCGAAGACCGTCCAAAGTTGTGATTCGTGGTATCGGCCGCGTGACGCCCGTCACGCGGCCGTCAGCGTTAGAAATCATTCGGGTCGTTGGGATCGGCCCCGTTCTCGATCTCGGCGCCATCGAGGACGCCGTCGCCGTCGGTATCCGGGTTTCGGGTGCCGGTTTGGTAAACGTAATACTCGTCGCCGTCGGTCAGCCCATCGTCGTCGGTATCGGGGTCGAAGGGGTCGGTCCCGAGCTCGGCTTCGATGCTGTCCGGCAGCCCGTCGCCGTCGCTATCGACCGGCGCCCCGGGGAAGCTGGCGGCGCTCAAGGGATCGGCCCCCTGGTCAACCTCGTCACCATCGAGGAACCCGTCGCCGTCGGTGTCGGGCGCCAGCGGCTCGGTGCCATGGACCAGTACCTCGTCACCATCGGACAGCCCGTCACCATCGGTGTCGACAACGGCCGGATCGGTATTGAGCTCCGCTTCCTCAACGTCGGACAGGCCGTCGCCGTCAGTATCTCCCGCTTCGCTATCGACCTCTGGTTCAGCCCCGGCGGGAACCGCGGTCGGAGCGGTCACGATGGGCTCCGCCGGCTCCTCCCCGGCAACGGGGGTGCCGCTGGGAGCGGTGGTCGCCACCGCGACCGGGCTGGCGGCGGCGACGGCCGTCGGCGGGGCGTCGGCTGCCGCTTCCGGCCCGATCAGGCGGGGCACGGCCGGTCCGATCACCGCCGCCTGGAT
Source organism: Chloroflexia bacterium (assembly GCA_013696525.1). Lineage (GTDB taxonomy): Bacteria > Chloroflexota > Chloroflexia > Thermomicrobiales > UBA6265 > JACCYK01. Next base: position 4,806 of record JACCYK010000114.1, on the reverse strand, counting down.
CACCGCGCCCTCGGGGCCGGCGGTCACCACGAGCGGTCCGGCGAGGGCAATGGCTTGAACGGTGGCGAGGGTGACGATCTCGCCGGCGGCGGTCGTGAAGCCGGCGGCGCCGGCGGTGACAAAGAGGAGTGTCGGGCCGGCCCCGGCCGGTAGCTCCGCGGTCTCGGCGGCGGCCATCGAATCACGCACCAAATCGATGTCGTGCCGGCCGTTGAGACCGGCGAAGGGGTCGCTCGCGAACACCAGCTCGCCGCTAGTGCTGGCCACGTCGCCGGCGGCGGTTAGGGAGATGACGAAATAGGTCGCGGCGTTGGCCCCGATCGCGGCGCGCGCCTGGTCCCCGCCCTCGCGGGTTAAGACCGCCTCGCCGGCAGCCATCCGGACTTGCTCGCCAGCGGGGGCGTCCTCGATCAGGACCGCGCCCTCGGCCCCCAATAGGAACCCGGTCGTCGTCGCCAGCCGCGTCGCGGTGGCCGGGGGCGGCGCGACCGCGCGCTCGATCCTCCAAACGAGGTCGCCCTCCGGAATGGCGACCACACCGTGCGCGATCACCTGGGCGTCACCCGTGGCGGGTGAGCCATCGGTCGCATCCTGGAAGTACGCGGCAATGCCGGCGATGGGGATGAGGGCGACGAGGAGTGCCAGCAACAGCCAGGCGAAGTGGACTGTCCAGCTCCGCTGGCCCGAGCGGGGTCGCGCGCATTGGCCGTTGGCTAGCATAGACTGCTCATCCTTTCGACTCACGACCCTGGACGTGGTTCACGGATTCCTTTGGCTATTGCTGCCGGCGATGGCGCCGCCGTGCGGTCGCTTGACTAAGGTTACTTGACGTAAGGTCAATTATCGGCGTCTGACGTGAGGTCCGGCGTGCCGGCCGGGACCAGCAGATTGTAGATGGTGAACCCTTGCCGTGGAGATGTTTCGGAGACGGCGACCACGGACACACGCTCGCTGAGGCTGGACGTTGGCGCATCTGGCGCATAGGCATCCGTGTAGCCGGCGGGAAGAACGATTTCCTCAATCCCGTACTCGACGAATGGCACATCGTTCCAGGTCACGGTATTGGCCAGGACGGAGGCGTCGCTCATGCCGAGGACGCCCCCGGTCGGCGGGTAGAGATTGAGATCGAATCCCGTTGCCGGTTGACAGGCGGCCGGGACCAGCGAATCGCGCCCCATTCCCGGCGGACAGTTGAGCACGGTGACCGTAATCGTCCCGCCGGCGCCGGAATCCCCCTCCTGCAAGAAGAATAGGTTGTGTTGGGCATCCGCGATCGCCGCCGTCAGGGCAACGGTGTAGCTGCCGGTCGCGGGATCGGGGTCGAGGCCGGGGATGGTGAAATCGGTATGCGCGGCCGGCAGCGCCGGGGCGTTGATGGTGTAGTTGCCTGATGGCAAGGCACTCCAAGTGTAAAACGGGCTTCCTGGGCTCATAGTTGCGTCCGCTATGGTCAAGCGCTGGCCCGAGGCGAGGGACGAGATTTCGAGATCGAACGACCCGGACGGCGTCTCGCAGAAGCTGCTGTCGAAGTTCTCAATCGTCATCCCCTCGGGACAGGTAAACGGGGCGAGCGAGATCGATCCGCCGGCATCGCCGGCGAAGAGAAAGAGGGTCGCCACTGGGTTGGGCACCTGACCATCGACGAAGAGCACGTCGGGATCGGGCACCGAGGGCGTGACGCCTGAGCCATCGCTCGCTTTGACGATCCCCGCCGGATTCACCAGGAGGTACGAATCATAGGCGGCGGGAAGCTCGAAATCGGCAACCGGGAACGGGCTGTAGAGCAAAAAGTTCCAGGTGTAGCCGCCTTGCTCGGGAGCGGGCTGATCGGGGGCGAGGGGCTGGTTGCCGGCCAGGATGAGCAGCGGATCGGCGGCAAGGGCGGTTGGCTGGCAGCCGTCGACGGCGTCTGGCGAGAAGCCGCCGGCAACGACGGCCGCTGCCGTCAGCCCGGCGGGGCAGCCGAGCACGTTGATCGTGATGGAGCCGGTGGGCGGGGCCGGTGGCGCCGGCACCTCGGGACCGACGACGGCCGCGACATAGGTTGCCGGTTCCAGGCCAACCCCGTAGATCGCCAGCTCGCCCGCGACGTTTGCCGCCTGCCCGGCTTCGAGCCGGACCGGCGGGTCCGCCCCGGCCTCGACTTCGATGGTGCCGGCGGTGGCCAGCACGGCGGTCAGACCGTTCGCCGCCGGAATGGTTGCCGCTTCGTTCGGGGCAACCACATTCCGGATCAGATCGAGGTCGAATTGCTCGCCCGCGGGCGTGGTCCAGGCGTCACCGGCAAAGACCAGACGGTCGCCGCCGGCCTCGGTTGCTTGCTCCGCCGCGACCAGGGCAAGCCGGTAATACGGCGCTGGTTGGTCGGTCAGGCTGGCCCGCTGTTGCAACGAGCCGCCGGCGACGAACGACGCTTCGCCGGCCGCGAGCCGCTGCTGGCTGTCGAACCGCTGGTCGGAGACGAGGACCGCCTGTTGGTCGGCGAGGGCGAAGCCAAGGGCGCGTTCCTCGGCGACGGCTTGCTGCCGCGGTTCGGCGGTATCTTGAACGATGCGCCAGGCGAGGGTTTGGCCCGGCAGCGGGGAGACCCCATGGGCGACGACCTGGGCCCGCCCGGTCGCCGGTGACGGCGCATCCGGCGCCAACTGAAAGAAGGCGACAGCGGCGAAGGGGAGCACCGCCAGCGTCACGGCGAGCAAGACGACCCAGCGGTTTCGCGCGGCGCTTGGCATCACCGATGCGATCAGCGCCAGCGGGCGGTTATTGGACAACGGCCTCATGGTGCGTTCCTCCGAACGCGCGGTATCGGCCCCTGACCACCACACGTCTCGTCGCTTGCTCGTTCGTACCCTTAGAACGCCTGACGGCTCGCCCACGGGTCGCTATCCGGTGAGGTTGGGGACGGGAACAACCGGGGCGGCCCCATAGTATCGTAGACGGTCGAGCTGGCAACTTGGCGACGACAACGGAAGGGACGGCCAATGCGGATCGCGGTGATGTCCGACATTCACGGGTTCAACCTCGCCTTGGAAACGGTGCTAGCGGACTTGGCGACGCGGGAACCGGTTGACGAGATCGTGATTGCCGGGGATCTGGTCGAGACGGGACCGGCGCCGGCGGCGGTCATCAGCCTGCTGCGTGACGGCGGCTATTCACTGGTGCGTGGCAATACCGATCGCGACGTGGTGGCCGGCTTCACTGAAGACTGGGCGGCGAAGGAGATCCGGTATGTGATCGAGCAGATTGGACCGGAGGGCGTCGAGTTCCTGGCGGAGCTGCCATTCTCGCGACGGATCACGCCGCCGGGCGGCACGTCGCCAGCCGACGACTTGCTGGTTGTCCATGCCAACCCGCACGACCTCGAGCGCCCGCTGGCCCCAGACTTGAGCGATCGCGAGCTGTCCGCGCTGATTGGCGACACCACCGCCGCCGTCATTGCCTTCGGTCACATTCATATCGCCTACATGCGGCGGCTCGGCGAGACGTTGCTGGTCGACGTCTCGGCCGTGGGGAACCCGAAAGATCACGATTTGCGGTGCAAGTACGGCATCCTGACCTGGGATGAGGCAACCCGGAGGTGGAGCGCCGAGCTTGTTCGCATCCCCTATCCGTTGGCGGAAACCATTGAGCAAATCATGGCCAGCGACCTGCCGAAGCCAGAGAAGACGCGCAAGAAGCTCGAGAAGGCGTCGTACTAACCGGGGCGACTCCGAATCAACCGGAACCGCCGACGATCAAGCCAGTGGGCCGGGAAATTGAAAACGCAAAACCGGGGTCACACGAATGTGACCCCGGTTCCGGTTGCGGCGTTTCGTCGAATTAGCTGACGAAGGCGATGTTGTAGTCTCCGCCCGAGGCATCGGCAATGCCGGTACCGCCGAGGACGCTTACATCAAGGCTCGTCGCGTTGGCAACGTCGCCACCGTAGATATCAGCACCACCAGTATCGCCGGTGCCGATCGCGTTACCCACGTTGTCGCCGCTGTTGACATCGCCAGCGGCGACCGCACCGCCATTGGCACTGCCATCGGCGGTGCCGCCGTTGCCAGCGGCCGCGATGTCTTCTTGGGCCGCGACGGTGCCGCGAGCCGCGAAGAACGAGCCACTAACTAAAGCGCCGAGGGCGCTCGTCCGCAACAGACTCAACTTGCTCATGGCCGTCGCCCTCCCTGGGCCAATCCCCTTCGCTCCGGTGCGCTCCGGAGCGAGCAGGAACTAGCTGACGAAGGCGATGTTGTAGTCGCCGCCGGAGGCGTCCGCGATGGCGGTGCCGCCGTCGACGGAAACGTCGAGGCTGGTGGCATTGGCGATGGCGCCGCCATCAACCGCGACCGAGCCGTAGGTGTCACCGACGCCGATCGCGGTGCCGACGTTGCCGCCGCTGTTAATATCGCCCGTGGCCACCGCGCCGCCGTTGGCGGACGCATCAGCCGTGCCGCCGTTGCCGGCAGCGGCGATGTCTTCCTGCGCCGCGACCTGGCTGACGCCGACCAAGCCGGCGACCGCGCCAGCGATCGCGCCCTTAAGTGTCTTGTCGTTCATGTTGAACTCACCCTCCCGTACCTGAGCCGAACTCCCTCAACCCGTCCCCCGCGACCGTGCTGCCATCCAAGCGCACATAGGATGACCGCGCTGCCCCAGGCGACCCCGATCCACGCTACCATCCACCGCTCCGAGTGTCAATGGGTTTGCCGCGAATCTCGCGGGTTCATGGGCCAGGCGCGGCGACGCTCAACCTCGTTTTCGCGGTCGAGCGTTCGCTTGGGTGATAGCCGCTTCCGTCATCTCCGGGGGAGAGGACCGCCC
>JACCYK010000104.1 GCA_013696525.1 Chloroflexia bacterium | reverse complement strand
GGAGTGAACGATGTTGGCCCCATGATCGGCGAGGAACCGGGAGACGGCGGCGATAATCCCCGGCCCATCCCGGCAACTGACGACAAGCCGGCCGCGATCGGCGTGGGCCGAGCGAGCCGGCGCCGGCATCACCGGCAACGGATGCGGGTCGGGTAGGATCATCGCGAGCAGCAACCCCTTGGTCTTAGCAATTCGGCTCCGGTTTGCAATGCCACTGGAACGGCGCACCCGCCAGGCGTCACGACCGGTGCCGCCGCGCCTAACGTTGTGCCGGCCAGCGGAGCATAGGGAGTTGCCGCCCGATCGTCAATCGGAATCCGGCGCTGCCGGCTCACTTCGGTCAACGCCTGGCGAGCTCTGCCTCGCCAGGCGTTGTTCCTGGAGCGGTTCGTGATTACGGCACCGGTGTCCCCATGTCATCGACGTAGGTGGTGAATGGCTGCTCGGGATCGAGCAGACGGGCTTCCCACAGGACGGTTGTCCCCTCGCTCGCATTCCAGCCCGTGTGCTCCATGTGGCTCGCGAAGTGGTCAAAGGCGATGCAGTCCCGCGGTTCCAACACAACTTCGGTCTCCAGCGTCAGCGGCTCCGGGCTGCCGGGCGCATCCGCCGTTCCGCCGCGGGTCAGGGTGGCGGCGCCATGCTCAAGGACGAAGCCGAGCGCCCCGGACTGGACACAGGTGATGAGGGCGGTCGGGTGGAAATGACGGGTGGCATAGGCGCCGGGTGCCCACGTCAGCTCGACCACCTCCAGGCGGTAGCCGGGAGCGGCGACCGGGTCGACTCCGCCGATGGGGACACCGGTGATGCCGACCACCCCCGGCTCCGCATCGGGCGAGGGTCGATCCTGCGCCCGGACTCCCGCCGCGATCAGGCTCAGTCCGACGACGACCAATGAAAGAACGAATGATATTCGCCGCATTGCATGCTCCTTTGCACTGTTGCCGAACCCTGGTCAAGACGCCCGATGCGTCGCGGGCCACGAGCCACGCCACGCCTGCATCATGGGGCAGGAGCGGGCTCGCCTCTACCGTAGGAACTACGGGATTGGTTACGGGATCGCGATGGAGGGCCTAGGCGGAAGGGAGGCTCAGCTCGCGGGAGACGAGCCCGAGGCGCGCGGCCATGGCGGCCGCTTCCCGGCGATTAGCGACGTCGAGCTTCCCCATGAGGCGGGCAACGTGATCCTCAACCGTTCGCCGGCTGAGGAAGAGCCGCTCCGCGATCTCGGCGTTGGTGAGACGCTGGCAGAGCAACGCCAAGACCTCGTGCTCGCGGCCGGTCAGGGCGACGACCGCGTCCGAGCCGGCGTCCAGCCTGGCGATCACGGCCATCAGCCGGGTCGGCGACGGCGCGGCGAGATCGACCGCGAGGGCGTGGGCGACCGCTTCCGCGAATGGCACGGCCCGGCCGGCGGCCCAAAGCTCGGCGGCAGCGACGGGATCAGGGAGCGGGGGGAGCGGGTCGGGTGAACGCGCCAGCACCTCCGCCCGCACCCCGGCTGACTGTCCGGTATACTCCTCGGACCCTTGCCAGGGCCGCGGCAGACCGAACGCCCGGGTCAACTGCCAGATACTCTCCGAGAACGAGAGACCGATGGAATCGCTGAAGGCCTCGGTCGCGCCGAATAACCACGCCGCTTCTCGCCAACGCCCCGCCGCCGCCAGCATGCCGGCGATGCGGGCCACGGTGAACGCGGCGGTGCCCTCCACCTGAAAGCGCCACGCGTGGTCGAGTGCCGCCCGGTAGTGCTCAAGGGCGGCGGCGAGGTCACCGTGGATATGCGCGACGGCCCCCAGCGCCACCCGCGGCATGGAGGCGAACAGATACTCCTTCTCGGATTCCGAGGCAATCATCCGTTGTTGCTCTAGCGCCTGCCGGAGATACCGTTCCGACCCTGACAAGTCACCTTGATTCTTGGCGTGGACGCCACGGAGCCTCATGACGTGGCTGGCGGCACGCCGCGCCCACGGAATGCCATCAAGCGCCGCCAACGCGGCGAGCGCCTCGTCAATATAGCGTTTCGTGACCTCCGGTCCGGCCACGTTGAGCGCCACACTGGCCGCTTGCTCGAAAGCGCGGGCGAGTCCCGAGACATCATCGGAGGTCCGATAGTAGCGTAAGCTCTCCTCACAAAGGGCGGCGGCGGATTCGTAATCGGACTGACCAAGCAAGATGCCGGAGAGGGCAAGCTGGCCGAGCGCGCGAGCCGGGGCCGGGACCTCGACGTCCCGCGTTAGGCCCCATTCCAGCCACGACCGGCCATCTTGCCGATGTCCGCGCAACGGCCAGAAATGGTGGAGGGCGCCGGCCAACTCCAGCAGTCCCGTGACGTCGCCGGTCTCGCGTTGCCACTCCAGGGCGGCCCGCAGATTCGGATACTCCGTCTCCAATTGGTCGAGGACCGGCGTGGCATCGGGCAAATGGGGCGCCACCCAGGCATCGAGCGTCTCCACCAACTCGCGGAAGTAGGCAGCGTGCCGATCACGTGTCTCCGCCACCTCGCCGCTGTCAGTCAGACGCTCCCAGCTAAACGCCCGGATGGTTTGCAGGATCGTGAACCGCGGCTCGTCCTCGCCTTCGATGCGTTGCACGAGGCTGTGATCGACCAGCGCGCTCAATCCACGCACGATGTCACGAGACGAGCCGCCCCAATCTCCGGCCACGGCCCGCACCGCATCCAGCGTGAACCCGCCGCTGAACACCGCCAGCCGCCGGCAGAGGGCTTGCTCGTCCGGCGCCAGCAGGTCGTAGGACCAGGCAATAGCCGCCGCGATCGTCCGCTGGCGGGTCGGGGCATCGCGCGGACCGTCGCTGAGGACGGCGAGGCGGTCGGTCATCTGGGCCAGGAGCGAGGCGGGCGAGAGGATCGTGATCCGGGCCGCGGCCAGCTCGATGGCGAGCGGCAGGCCATCCAGCGCCCGGCAGATCGCCGCCACGTCCGCCGCGTTGGCCTCCGTCAGGGCGAACGCCTGGCGCATCGCCCGCGCCCGGTCGACGAACAGGCAGACGGCATCATTCTCGGCCAGGGTCGCCAACGATGTGTCCGCGGCCGGCGGTAGGGCGAGGGGCTCGACCGGCGACACTTGCTCGCCGCGGACATGGAGCGGCGCCCGGCTCGAGGCCAGCACCTGGAGGGCAGGGCAGCTCGCGAGGAGGTCGGCCACCAGATTGGCGACACCCGCCAGGACATGCTCACAGTTGTCGAGGATCAGCAACGTCTGCCGGGGTCGCAGCACGCGGGCGAGCTCAGCCTCGACCGGTCGATCCTGACTTGGCGGCAGCCCGATCGCGGCGGCGACGGCCAGCGGCACGAGGCTGGGAGCGGCGAGGGGCGCCAGATCGACCCACAGCAGCCCATCGGCGAACTGGTCGCCAACCGCCCGCGCCACGGCCAACGCGAGCCGGGTCTTGCCCACCCCGCCGGGGCCGGTTAGGGTCAGCAGGGGAACCGCCGTATCGAGGAGGAGCGCCCGCGCCCCGGCGATCACCGCCGCTCGCCCGATCAACGAGGTCCGCGGCAGGGGAAACGGCAGACGGTCAATCGGCAGGACATCGGCCATGATGTGCCAACCCGCATGGACGACGATAGCAGGCGCTCAGTGTACGTCTTTTTCCTCGCATGCTGTACCTTTGATTCCCGTGAAGCGCACGGATCAGCCGCGCATTTCGGGCTGTCCGTGAGCCTCACCACTGTCCGATGGTGAGTCCCAAGCCGCTATCGTGCCTCCAATGGCGGCTCGCCCTGGCTGGCAAAGATGAGCCAGAGCGCGAGCAGGACGATGACGACGACACCGGCGCC
>JACCYK010000090.1 GCA_013696525.1 Chloroflexia bacterium | reverse complement strand
TGCCAAGGCTGAGATCCAGGGCGATGCTGCCGGTCGAGATCGTCTCGATATGCTGCGGCGCGGCATCGCCCGTCATCTTCATGATCGAGCCCTTGCCAAACTGGCGCTCGATCTGCGCGATCGCGAGGTCTACCGAGCGTTCGCGTTCCGTCATTGCTGGTCTGTCCTTCCGGCTCCGCATCGGTCCGGTCGCGACGAGCCGTAATTCGGCTCGCGATCGGCCCCCGGCAAGCGCATACGCCGACCTACATCCCGCTCCACCAGCATAGATCAAGTGTTCTATCCTGGTCTCGAATTGTACCGAAATTCGCCGTTTTCGTCAATCACGCGATGCCATTTTTTGCGGGTGTCCAACTACGGCCGGCACACCACATGGTACCAGGATTGGACCATCCTGACATGGGCCGATGCTATCATTTCGGGACGCACCATCGCGGTTGACCACATCCTCTCGCTGGTCCGCGAGCGAGACGTGGTCGGCAAGGCGCGAAGGCGAACGTTTCGCTCGTCGCGGTCAAGCATAGGATCAGCCACAGCTCCTTCGTCCGCTTGTTCGTTGGCGATCAGTGTTCCGGGCCACGCGGCACCAGATTTGCGCTCGGGAACCTCGATTGCCGACCTGGTTTGATCGAGAGCAGACGCAAGGATGCAATGAACCGGAGATTTGGGACACGCGGACGATTCTTCTGGCGGATGTGGTCACGGCTTGGCCTCCTCACCATTGTGTCCTTCATCGTTCACGACGCCGGCATGACCAGCCTGGCGCCTGGTGTCAGCACGTTGCTTGCCCCCGGTCTCTTCTCCGCTTCCGAAGCTCGAGTCGTCCATGACATTCGTGGCAGCGAAGATGTTCATCCCGCGCGAGACCACTCGTCGCACCACGACCGCGAAGCTGATGCGGACCCGATGGCAGCCAGTTGTGACATGTATCGCGTGGCCGTCACCACCGCCACCGAGTTGCTCGACGACACCATGCAAACCCAGACGCGCGTAATGGATCCCAGCGTCACCCAGCGTAAGTCGCCCGGACCTTGGCCGGTCGCGGGCGCTACCTTTCCCTCCTCGCGTGACCAGCGCACCATGTGCCAAGTGTTCCTGATTTGAGTTGCGCCGGGGAAGCCTCGTCAATATCGCCGCCAGCTATCGGCGGATAGGGGTTCGATTGAACTCCTGTCCGTGACAGGAGACTGCGCAATCATGAGATCAAGCACATTGGTCCCGCGAGGCACTTTGGTCTTCGTCGTGATGGCGATCACGACGACCCTGGCGATCCCGGCCGCGAGGTTCGCGCTGGGCCAAGAAGCAACGCCAAGCACCTATTCTTGCGATGCCCTGCCCGCGGGTGCGGCCAGCACGCCCGCGCTGGACCAGGGCATGATGGATGAGACGGAGACGGCAAGCCCGGCGGCCGGCATGGAGATGGACATGGACATTGATGTCCTCTACATCGACATGATGATTCCCCACCATGCCAGCATCATCGCCCTGGCGGACGCGGCGTTGCCCAGGCTGACCGACGAGCGACTGCAACAGATCGCGCAAGCCATCATTGACATCCAGACAGCGGAGATCGAGGAGCTAGGCAACCTCCGCGCCGAGATTGCCGGCAGTGCCATGCCAATGCCGATGGACGACACGAGCATGGGCATGATGATGGAGATGATGCCCGGCATGGGATCGATGGAGGAGATGGCAACCCAGATGGACCCGGCGGCTCAGGTCACCGCCTTTTGTGAGGCGGACAACCCCGATCTCGCCTTCATCGACCTCACCATTCCCCATCACGAGTCGGCGATCGCGGCCTCGGAGGCGGTGGTCGCCCAATCGATCGACGACGAGATCCTGGCCTTCGCGGAGCGGGTGATCGCCGATCAACAAGCTGAGATCGAGCTACTGATGGAGATCCGGGATGAGTTGACTGGCTCCTAAGCGCCATCATGCGGGGCCGCCCTCGGGCGGCCCCGTTCAGCAACCGGACTCCGGGAATCGTCGATCCACGTTCAAGTGGAGATGCGTGCCATGTGGTATGCCCAGCAGATGATCGCGACCAACCCGACGCCGCCAACGGTCGATCAGACCGCCCTGGCCGAGTGCATCCAGGCGTGCTTCGATTGCGCCCAAGCCTGTACCGCCCGCGCCGACGCCTGTCCCGGCGAACAGGATCGGGAGATGCTGCTCCGGTGCATCCGGCTCAATCTCGATTGCGCCAACCCGTGCGACGCGACCGGTCGCATCTTGACCCGCCAAACCGCGCTTGAGCCGCGGATGCAGCTAGCGGCCCTTGAAGCTTGCGCCACCGCCTGCCGCCTATGTGGGGATGAATGCGCGACGCATGCCGAGCATGGCATGGACCACTGCCGGGTCTGCGCCGAATCCTGCCGCCGGTGCGAGCAAGCCTGCCACCAGATGCTCGGCCGAGTGGCCGCGTAGGCGCTCACACCGCACCGGCCACACGACATGCGCCTGCCGAGAGGGGCCGACCTGACCCCTCTCGGCGTTGTTTTCGTTCGGACGCTAGCCGAGGCGCGCCGTTCAGGGGACAATACCCCTGCCGGCGCCCGAGCCGACATCACACCTGGTCTCTGGGAGAGTGTCATGCCGCCCGTCGAAATCCCCGCCTTTATTAGCGAGTGGTACAAATCGCTCACGCCCGAAACACTGGCCGAGGCCATCGGCGATCCGGCCCACGTCGGTTTCTTCTCCACCGATATGATCGTCGGCTTTTGCAGCGAGGGCGCTCTCGCCTCGGAGCGGGTGGGCGCGATCGTGCCGGCCGTGGTCGATCTCTGCCAGCGGACCCACGCGCTCGGCGTCCGCCACTTCGTCTTCACCCAGGATACCCACGAGCCGGACGCCCCGGAGTTTGACGCCTGGCCGGTGCATTGCGTCCGCGGCACCGCCGAAGCCGAGATGATCCCGGAGCTACGGGCGCTGCCGTTTGCCGAACTATTCACGGTGTTCGAGAAGAATTCGCTCCACCCCGCGCTTGGCACCGGCTTCAACGCCTGGCTGGAACAACATCCTGACCTCCAGACGGCGATCGTCGTCGGCAACTGTACCGATCTTTGCGTCTATCAGCTCGCCGTGCATCTCCGCCTGCATCACAATGCCCGCAACACGCCCAACATCCGGGTCATCGTCCCCGCCGATGCGGTTGACACCTATGACCTGGCGCCGGCGGCGGCGCCAGCGATCGGCGCCATGCCACATCCCGGCGAATTCTTTCATCAGGTTTTCCTATACCATATGGCGATGAACGGCATTCAGATCGCGCGAGCCCTCTCATAGCCGGCGCGAGCGACACCGGCGGCCGGGGGCTGACCGCATCCAGTGGACGAAGGAGCAGCGGCCGGATGTGGTCCCGCGGATCGTCGTCGACGGGGCTTGCCGTCGATCTCTACCATATCGACTCGGCCTACGTCAGTTGGCGCACGATGCAGAACGGCGTCGCCACCTTTGATCTCTACACGCGATCCAACCCGTTCGGCGGCGCCTACCAACTGGTGGCCGGGCTCGAGCAAGCGCTGGAGTTCGTGGCGAACTTTCGCTACACCCAGGACGATCTCGACTACCTGGCGACGATCAAGCCCTATGACCCCGACTTCTTGCACGACCTGGGCCGGTTGCGTTTCACCGGCGACATGCTGGCGATGGCGGAAGGCACCATCGCCTTTGCCCCGGAACCGCTGCTACAAGTGACCGCGCCGTTTCGCGAAGCCCTCTTGCTGGAAGCCGGTCTCCTCCACGCGATCGGCCGCGCCACGCTCATCGCGACGAAAGCGTCGCGGGTGGTCCATGCCGCGCGGGGCCGTCCCATCGCCGAGTTTTCGCTGCGGCGGGCGGCGGAGCCGTTTGTGGTCGCCCGCTCGGCGGCGATCGCCGGTTGCCAGTCGACCTCGTTCCTCGAAGCGGCCCGCGCCTACGGCCTACGCGGCACCGCCACCATCCCCCACGCCCTGATCCAGGCCTTCCCGACCGAGGAGGCCGCCTTCCGCGCCGTCGCCGCCACGCTCAACCAGTACACCCTGCTGCTGGACACCTATGAGGTCCGGCGCTCGGTAAAAACCGCGGTCGCGGTGGCGCGGGAGGCGCGGACGGAATGGGGGCACACCCTGCTCGCGGTCCGGCTGGATAGCGGCGACCTAACCGGCAACAGTCATTATGTCCGCCAGGTGCTGGACGAGGCGGGGCTGCCGGAGGTGCAGATCCTCGCCAGCGGCGACATGGACGAGTTCACGATCGATCTTCTGCTGCGGCAACAGGCGCCGATCGACGGCTTCGGTGTCGGCACCAGCATCGGCGTCGCCGCCGGCTCGATCGAGCACGGGATCGAAGGCGGCGCCCTCGGCGCCGTCTACAAGCTCGTCTGGTACGTGGAGCGCCCTGATAGCAACAACAGCGCCCGGATCAAGCTGGCCCGCGCCAAAAGCACCTGGCCCGGCCGCAAGCAGGTCTACCGGTTCGGCCCCTTTGCCGAGGATCTGATCCAAGGCGAACATGAACCGGCTCCCGCCGGCGCCGTCCCCCTCCTGCAGCCCATGATGCGAGACGGCGCCATCGTCCCCGGCGCCATCCGCCCGATCCCGGAGATCCAGGAGCTGGCCGCGGCCTCCTTCGCCGCGCTGCCCGCCCCCTACCAGGCCATCGAGCAAGCGCCGATCTACCCCGTGCGCTGGAGCGACGGCCTCATCGCCATGCGCCAAACGGCCTCCGAGGTCGCCTGGCAAGGATGAGTCGTGAGTCGTAGGTCGTGAGTCGTGAGTCGTGAGAAGATCCGAGGTCTTTGTTCGCCCGGACGCTATGCCGGGCCAAGCGCCCGAACCAGCGCGTCGGTAAAGGCGGCGCCGATCGCTCCCGTGGGATCGAGGTCTGGATCGTCGATTGTGACCGTCATCCCGGCGACGCCGCCGGCCGCTACAAGGCGACCCACAATCGCGATCAATTCGTCGTAGCTGAGACCCCCCGGTTGCGGGGAGTCCACCGCCGGCATCAGCGCATTGTCCAACACGTCCGCATCGAGGTGGATCCAGAAGCCGTTCAGATTCCGATTCGCCACGACGGCAAGCGCCTGAGCGGTAGCGGCGCTTGCCCCGCCTTGACGAAGCTGCGCGAGCGAGCGGGCCAGACCAATCCGGTTCGCCACCAAATCGGCCATCACCGGCCCCGCTGACCATTCATTCCTCATGCCAAGCATTGCCACGTTCTCTGGTTGAGCCAGCGGCCCGGCCCCGCCCAGGTTGCCCAGGGCGGTTGGACCGTGACCGAGCAGCAGCGCCAGGTCCATTCCGGCCGCGCCGCCGGTTTGCGATGTTTTGGGCACCAGCAGGTCATCGTGCCCGTCGATGAAGACGAGGCCATATGTGCCCCGCTCCCGCGGGGCTAGCATCGGCCCGAGCAAGATGCTGCAATCCCCGCCCAGGACAATCGGAACCAACCCCCGGTCGAGCAGCGGCCGCAGGTGGCCGGCGAGATCGAGCGCGAAATCCCGCGCCCCTCGCCAATTACGCACTCCAATCGCGGGATCGAGCGCAAAAGAATAGGCGGCCGGCATCACCCGACCGCCATCACGCGCCTGTAACCGTTCGACCAGCCCGTTTGCCCGAAGCGCTTCAGCCAGCCGCCGGACACCCGGCTCTTTGCCCGGCCGCGACGGCCGGAGCCCCAGATTCGACGGCGCATCAACCACCGTCAGCCGGGGCCTGCCCTGCTCGCTCATCGGCTGGCCCCTCGTCAGACCGGTTGCAGCACCAACCGTTGGCTCTCCGGCAGGACCGCCCAGGGCGCGAGCGGTGGTTCCGGCAACCGCGGCAACACTTCGCCGTCGATCAGGGTTTGCGTGCTGGTCAGCCGCTGGCTGCCCTGGCGCGGGCTCATGTGGATGTCGTGGAACGTGTAATCGCCCGCCTCGAGCCGGAACAGGGCGATATCGGCCACGCTGCCGAGTTTGAGCGTTCCCAGGTCCGGCCGCCGCATGGCCGCCGCCGGACGGCTGGTGGCCCGCTCGATCACGTCCGGCAGGCTCATCCCGAGATTGAGGAACTTGGAGAGCGTCGTCGGCATGTCGTACATCGGGCCCTGGATGCTGGTCTGGTGAATATCGGTGCTGATCACATCCGGCA
>JACCYK010000071.1 GCA_013696525.1 Chloroflexia bacterium | reverse complement strand
CGCGCCGTGAGATACGATGCTGATTCCATCGCCGAGTTCCCTCCGGTGCGGTGCGGGAGCCTTCGCCAGCGCCTATCATCAAGGGCAACGACCGCTGGCGCAAGCTCGGTTGGACAATGCCGGCATTCGTCCGCGGCACCGTGATGACGTTCACCTGGCGTCGCGGAGTGAGGAGAAGAGAACGTGGCCACGATCCAACGTATCCAGCATGTAAGCGTGCCAATGCCGCCCGGCCGCGAAGCCGAGGCCCGTCAGTTCTATGGCTCGGCCCTAGGCCTGGAAGAGGTGGCGCCGCCGGAGGAACTGTCGCGCCTGCGGTTGATTTGGTTTCGCGTGGGCGAGGCGGACGCGGAGCTGCATTGTTTCACGGAAGAGGGTTTGCAGCCGAATACGCCCGCTCAGCACCTTTGTTTTCAAGTCGACGACCTCGACGCCGTCCGCGAGCGACTGATTCAGCACGGCGTTACCATCGAGCCGACCATCGAAATTCATCATCGGCCCCGGTTCTTCATCCGTGATCCGTTCGGCAACTCCATCGAGATCGTCCAGATCCTGGGCCGATACCGGATGGCCGAGATCGATGGCGGGCACGGTGAGTCCGCATCAACGTCGCGGTCCGACCCCAACCCTTGACGTGACCTCCTAGAACGACAGTGCGGTAGCGTACGTTCAGTTGGGCTGGTAGACTCGACGTGGGAGGGGGCGGATTTCGCTTGGGGGAGCGAGCTGCTCTGGCCCCGGCGCATCGATGCCGGGACGCACCGGAGGAGCTCGTGGTTTGCCACCAACCGATGATCGTCTTGATTCGACTGATGCTCGTGGCCGGACTGGTGAGCGGGCTCGTGACGACATCAGCCGTGGCAGCGCCGGGGCCGCTGAAAGTCCAATCTCCTTCTACCGACACATCAGATCAGGAACGGACGGAATTCGAGGCTACCACGGTCGATCGGGCTTCGGACGATGGCGTGGGTGGTCGAGATCGACTCACGTACCTTGGTGAAGCGGCTCGTGATGACGTCGATGCTGATGGCGCCAGATCGCATAGGACGTCGGTCGCGAGTCGAACCGCGGCGGGTAGCTCGCCGCCCGAGACCGATGACGAGACGGCAAAGCCTGTTCCTGACGGCGACGTTCCACGTCAACCGAAGCCGCGGCCGAAGCCACGCGAGCTGGCGGGAACGCCCTACGAGATCCTTGAGAGCGGTCGTCCTCATCAGTCAACCGACTCGGTCCTCGTGTATGACGGCGATCCGGCAACGAGTTGGGCGGCGGGCAGTACTTCCCCACAAGCCTACGTGTGGCTCGATCTGGGAGAGGTGCAGCTGGTGTCCGGCCTACGCTGGTTCCAGCCGGTCGTGGACGGTCCGGTTGCGATCCAGACGTCGGACGATCGTGAAACCTGGACGACCGTCGTCGTCGAGGAGCAACCGAAGGCGGGTATCTGGCAAGAGGCGGCGATCGGGGAGCGAGCTCGGTTCGTCCGCATCGTCGTGGGCAATCAGAACCGATCGGCGGAACTGGCGGAGGTCCAGATCATTGGGGCGCCAGGGAGTGGTCCGGAGGACACGGACGCCGGGGAAGCCCCGCGGCGAGAAGGCGGTAGCCAGCCGCCAAACGTGACGATCACCGGCGGCGGGGAGCATGGCCGTCAGGCCGCGGCGGAAACGGTTGTCGTCACGCCGGAAGCGGACGCGGAAGCGGTTGAGATCACGGTGAATGGCGAAGCCGCGACCTGCAGCGGCGGCGAGCGGTGCCGGGTCGAGACCCCGCGTCCCGACGTCGTCGAAGATTGCGGTGACGGGACGACGACTTGCACGATTCGGATCAGCAACGCCGGCGGGCTCGCGGTGTGCGATGTCGCCGGTGGCGACCGGAGACGGAATCGCGAGAACGGCGGCAACTGTGCCGCCGATGCGTCCGGCGGAACGGTGACGGTGAGCGACGTTGATCGGTGAGCGCCCGGTTCGCGCCGTCAGGATCGCTTCTTGACGCCAGAGGCGAGCAGGTGACGCAGGCAGCGCTCGGTTTCATCCAGGCCGCGCCTGAACACCTCCGGCGGCGCGCCGATGCCGATTCGCAGGTAGCCCTCGTAGCCAAAGGCAGCGCCGGGCGCCAGCATGACGCTGTACTCCTCGGCCAAGGTGTTAGCGAGCTGATACGACGGTACGTCGAGTTCGAAGCGCATCAGCGAGAGCAGGCCGCCTTGGGGCGGTGTCCAGGACACGAGATCGGCGTTCCGGGCGAACCATGCTTCCGCGGTGTCCAGGTTTTGCTCGACGATGTGCCGTGTCCTGGCCGCGATCTGATCTCGATGGGTGATCGCGATCAGGGCCAGGGCGTCGTTGAGACCGCCGGGGGAGAGCGTGATGAAGTCGCGCATCGCCCAGCATTTTTGGACGATGTCGACCGGGCCCGCGATCCACCCGATGCGCAGTCCGGGCACGCCAAACGGTTTCGACACGGTGCCGACGCTGATCCCGCGCTCACCGAGGTTTCGGATCGGCGGGATGGCCGGGGCGCCGCCGGGAACCTCCAGCCAGCGATACGCCTCGTCACTTAGGACGAGCGCCCCAGATTGTTCGGCCAAATCGTACACTTCCTGCAACTGATCGGCTGAAAGCGCGGCGCCGGTCGGATTGTGTGGCGTGTTGATCACGATCAGGCGGGTCCGATCGGTCACCAACGGGGTGAGGTCCGCGACGTCGTACCGGAAGCCGAAGTCCGTACGAGGTTTCCAATACGAGACGTGGCACCCAATCGCGGCTGGAACGCTCTGCAATTGTTGATAAGCCGGGTCAACGACAACGACCTCGTCACCGTCGTCGAGCAAGCTGTTGAAGATCACGTAGTTGGCTTCGATCGCGCCGGTCGTGATCAGGATGTTGTCTGGCGACGTGTTTGCATAGGTCGCCGCCAGCGTCGACCGCAGCGCCTCGGTGCCACGGGCTTCAGAATAGCCGAGCCGGAGATCGAGTAGCCGTTGCAAGGTCTCCGCTTTCTCAGCTCAGGCAGTAGGCGGAGCAGATCATTGGTCGTAAGGGGAGCAATCCCGCTTTCGGCAATGTCGTACTTGACGGCCAACTCGTAGGTCGTCATCCACCGTTCGAGTTGAAACGTATCGATTCGCATGATGTCCCCTGTCGAGCGCTGCTCGCGACGCGAGCTCCGGCAATTCGGATGCGGAGGCTGGCCAAGCCATCGAATCGACGAGCAATCATACGGTGACGGCGCGAATTGTGCGACGATCATCCACCGTGCGGCGGGGACGTGTGCGGTCTCGGAAAACGAGTTTGGGCTGGACTACTGATGCCAAGCCCGATCAAGGTATTGAGTAAGGAGCGGTGTTGTGGTTGTACGAGAGGCGGTGCGCGTGGGCAGTCGCGATTCGAACGATGCCCGTCTCGATGCCCTCGTCGCCAAGGCGAACGTGCAGCTTGGCGCCGCTCCGCTCTATGAGCATGCCGTACGTCAGGGCGAAGGACGCTTGGCGGCGACAGGGCCGCTGGTGGTCTCAACCGGCAAGCACACTGGCCGCTCACCGCTCGATAAGTATGTCGTTGATGATGAGGAAACCGGTCCCCGGGTCTGGTGGGGCGACGTGAATCAACGGATGTCGCCACACCATTTTGCCGCCTTGTTCGAGGAAGTTGTGACGTATCTCGAGCGACGGCAGCTCTTCGTTGAACACCTCAAGGCCGGAGCTGACCCGCGATACGAGCTCCCGGTCCGGGTGATCACCGATCAAGCGTGGGCGGCGTTGTTCGCGCGCAACCTCTTCATCGTTCCCGAGGGCGAACCGGGCGTGGCCGGGTTTACGGTCCTTCACGCTCCCGGCTTTCTTGCCGCGCCGGACCGCTACGGAGTGCGCAGCGAGACGGTGGTTGCGCTCGATATCACACGTCGCGTGGTGGTGATTTGCGGAACCGAGTACGCGGGTGAGATCAAGAAATCCATTTTCACGGTGCTGCAATATCTGCTCCCTCATCGAGGCGTGGCGACCATGCACTGCTCGGCGAACATTGGCGCTGCCGGCGATGTGGCGCTCTTTTTCGGCCTATCGGGAACCGGCAAGACGACGCTTTCGACCGATCCCGGCCGAACGTTGATTGGCGATGACGAGCATGGTTGGTCCGATCACGGAATTTTCAATTTTGAGGGCGGCTCGTACGCGAAGGTGATTAATCTGTCCGAGCAAAATGAGCCGGATATCTGGCGCGCCGCGCATCGCTTCGGCACTGTCCTTGAAAATGTCGTGATTGATCCGCGGACCCGGCAGATTCGTCCCGACGACGACTCGTTGACGGAAAACACCCGAGCGGCGTTCCCGCTCTCGTATATTGACAATGCCTCGACCGAGGGACAGGCTGGTCATCCACGACACATCTTATTCCTGACGGCTGATGCGTTTGGGGTCTTGCCGCCGGTGGCGAAGTTGAATCGCGACCAGGCATTGTTCTGGTACCTGTCCGGCTACACCTCGAAGCTGGCCGGGACTGAGCGCGGGGTCGATGAACCGGAGGCAACGTTTTCGGCGTGCTTCGGGTCGCCGTTCCTACCCCTGCCTCCGATCGCCTATACCGATCTGCTGGGGAGTCAGATCGATACCCACCAGCCCGATCTTTGGCTCGTTAACACCGGGTGGAGCGGCGGCACGTACGGGACAGGGGAACGAATGCCCATCGCGCTCACCCGGGCGATTGTGCGTGCCATCCTCAACGGATCGTTGTCGGATCAAGAGGTCGAAATTGATCCCGTGTTCGGATTTCGGGTGCCGGCTGCCGGCGCGGACCTGCCGTCGGCGGTGTTGCAGCCCCGTTTGGCCTGGTCCGACGGGGAGGCGTATGACCGGACCGCGGCGCGACTCGCCCGTGCCATTTTGAGGAACTTTCGGCAGTTCGTATCCGAGGTCTCGCCAGCGATCGCGAGCGCTGGACCGTTGGATCGACCCTAAGCGAGTACCTAGGAACGGGTGCGACTGACGGCGCGTTCCCGGCCGGTGCCGCCGCCTCGCCGCAGGCGCCAGGCCTGCGCGGTGGGTCTCGTTCGAACGTGGGTGTCGGTCAAGGCGCCGCTGGCAAAGACGGCCAGCAGGCCAAGGCCGGTCGCGGTGAGCAGCAATGCGTCGTAGCCACGTCGTTCAATGAGCATGCCACCGGCGATCGGAATGAATGCTACCGCGGCCAGCAAGGCGTTCGTCAAGGCGGCATAGGCGGCACGCGAGCGGTCGGGTGCGGCTTCGGCCAGGTACCCGAAATTCCCGCGCGACTGCCCCGCCAGCGAGATGCCGAGCGCCAGATACGCGACGCCGAAAACGGCCTGGAGGGTGGCCGCGTTGCCAATGCGGTCACTCAGCGGTGATGAAGAAGCCATGATCGGCAGGATCAGCGCCAGCAAGGGCGGCACGAGGCGAACGAGAGCCGCCACCTGGAGGCAGGCGCGCTCGCCGTGCCGATGCGCCAGGGCCGCCCAAAATGGAAGGCTGAGGACACGGCCGGCGACGAAGGCGATCACATACCACCCCACCGCGCTGCTGGGCACCCCGAGCGCACTGGCGGCAAAAATGATCAAAAATGGGTCGACGACCGTGGACGAGGAAAGGAATAAGCGAAAGAGCAGAAAGCGCCGGAAGTTCGGATCCGCGAGCGCCTCTGGAATGCCGCGCAACGCTTGGGCCGGCAACGACATTAGCGGTTCGGCAATGCGCAGCGGTTCGCGGATGGTAGCCAGGAAGAACGTCGCGGCGAGCTGGGTGACGGTGACCGCGAGAAAGAGGACGCCAAAATTTTGGGGAAATGCCGGCGCCGCTGGTCCGAGGAGTTGAACGACCACGAGCCCGGCAACCAGCCCGCTGAGGCCACCCCACAAGGCGCGTTGCTGAAAAAACATGCCGCGGGCCTCGTGCGGCACCGCCTTGCTGATAACCGCCGCCACGGGGACGCTGCCGAAGCCAGAGGCGAGGCTGTAGGCGACGTAGCAGATGAAGAAGGAGCGCAAGAGCGGCTCGGTCGAGGTCTGATCGGCGCGGAAGCAGACCGCGGCAAGGAGTGCCAGCGTGGCCGCCTTGATGAGTGACGCACCAATCGCCCACGGCAATTTTCGGCGCCGTGAGTTGACCAGGATCGCGGCTGGGAGCCGGGCCAACAACCAAACGCCAATGCCGATCGCGGGGACGAGGCCGACGGTCGCATACGAGCCGGTCAGGGGAGCAACGAAAAAGGCGAGGACCAGTGTTGGTAGCAGCATGGTCTCGGCCAGCGATCCGAAAAAACCGCCTCCGATGCCGAGGAAGACGTTGAGCGCCAAGCCGCGCCGATCCGATGCATACCGGCGGTCCTCTGCTCCAACCAAGGTCGCTTCTCCTCGCCGTGCGGCCGACCGACGTTGGCCGCACCTGTATCATTGTCGCCACGTGCGGCGAACTCCCGATTATAGGCGCGAACCTGAATCGCAACCACTGCTGACGAACCCGAAGCTCGGCAGAGTGTAGGACGGCACAGGTGAGGTTTGGCGAACGGAATGTGACCTCACCTCGTTCTTAGAAGCGATGATTCGCCATAGCATTGGTCACCCATTCGCCATCTGGACCGTTCTCCGCTTCGGAAGCCGCGATCCAGCGCCAATGTGCTCCCGGTGCAGAGGCTTGATTAGCGGTCGGATTGACTTGGAACGACAACCCGATCAATCTACCATTGGCTTGGGGTGGCCCGGCCCAGCCGGCGAGGATCGGGTCGACCGTGCAGGCGTCGTGAAGCATGTTGGCCGCTTGCTGCCAGATCGGGTCCGCATCGAA
The DNA here is from genome assembly GCA_013696525.1 of Chloroflexia bacterium. Taxonomy (GTDB): domain Bacteria; phylum Chloroflexota; class Chloroflexia; order Thermomicrobiales; family UBA6265; genus JACCYK01. Next base: position 6,453 of record JACCYK010000071.1, on the reverse strand, counting down.
CCTGCTCAGTGCCGGTAGCCGTCCCGCCGCATCCACGAGCACGCTATCGTCATGCCCGTGGACGACACAGTGAGTCGTGGTGAATCCCATGATCTCGCGAGTGAGCTCGGCCCGGAGTTTGGCGTACGTGACGGGAATCAGCTCCGGCATCACCGTGGTGTGCGCCAGGATCGGCATGAAGTTCGCGTCCCCGGTCCAACGGGGGACGACGTGCTCGTGAAAATGCTCGGCGATACCCGCTCCAGCTTCCGCGCCGATGTTGGCGCCCACGTTGAAGCCGTGACAGCGCAATGCCCGTCGCATGGCGCGAAGCAGTGGTCGCCGCAACTGAGCCATCGCGGCGATGCTCGCGTCGGTGGCCTGTTCCGGGCTCGGGGTGTGCTGATTGGGAACGATCATCAGATGGCCGGTATTGTATGGATAGAGGTTCATGATAATGAATGCGTCGGCTGACCGATGCAGGATGAGCGACTCGACATCGTTCGCGGCCGTAAGCCGGTTACAGAAAACACAACCGGCTTCGCGCTTGGTTCCATCGACGTACCGCATGCGCCAGGGGGTCCAAAGGTGCGCTCGCGACTTGCTGTCCGGATGGTCGGGTCTCGAATCTTCGGACGATTGATTGTCACGGGTGGTCAGCATAGAGCGCATCGTACCATCAGGCGCCAGACATCGGGCCGCGAATGGTGCTTGGATGGTCAGCCTGCCATGAGCTCGCCAGCGTGTCCGGCCTGTTACGCTTTAGTCTGGACATGCTGTCCTAAAAATTTTGGAGCGATCGACATGATATCGCGAACCATGAGAGCGATGGTCTCTTCGCCGCGAGCGGCATCCGCACCGATGTTGCGGTTGGGGCTCTGGTTGCTCGTTGGGGCCGCGGCGGTCATCGGGGTTGCGATTGGGTTTGGCGGAGCGAGCGGCCAGGCGCTCAACAGCATCGGGGCAATAGCGTGGTTGACCGCGGCGGTCGTCATTGGTTTGGCGCTACGAAACGATGGCCGAGCCGGAGCAACCTTCGCCGCGGCGACCGCGGCGGCGATAGTTCTGGCCGTAGGGATTCGACCGGGTGAACTCGCGGCCGTGATCGTTGCGTTTGGCGTCGCGGGGGTCTTGGTTGGGTCGATCGCGCCATCCCACCCAGCGGGCTGGGCAGCGCTCGTGCCAGGAATCTACTTACCCGTGCATCTCGCGGTGGCGATTAGCCGACCAATCATTGCCGGCAGCACGACACTTCGGACCGAGCCGCCACCGACCGCCCCGCTGGTCCCGCTGGCGATGGTGCTGGCGGCGGCCGGCGCCGGATACGCCATTGACCGGCTCCGGCGACGTACTGAGTGAAGCGCTAGTCGCGATCGCGCAGAGCCCGCTCGACATCTCGTCGCGATTGGCGCTCGGCGGACGCTTCGCGCTTGTCGTACAGCTTCTTGCCGCGCACGATCCCGATGTCCACCTTGGCGCGACCGCGACGAAGGACCAATCGAAGCGGAACGAGGGTCATCCCTTTTTGTTCGATGTTCACGCGGAGGTCTCGAAGTTGGCGCTTATGGACCAGAAGCTTGCGGGGCCGGTCGGGATCGTGGTTCGCCCGGTTGCCGTGGCTGTACGGTGAGACGTGAGAACCAACCAGCCAGAGCTCGTTGTTGTCGATCCGGGCATAGGCCTCTGAGATCGTGACCTTACCCTCGCGGATCGACTTGATTTCGGTGCCGGTGAGCGCGAGCCCCGCTTCAACCGAGTCGACCACGAGATAGTCGTGGAAGGCACGACGATTCGTCGTCACGACGCGGTCTCGTTGACGGCCGTTAGTTTCGGCTGTGGCGGCGGCTGATCGCGTACTCGTCATTCGGCGGACTATAGTGGCCCGGCGACGCTCCGTCAAACCATGATGGAACCGTTTAGCGCCAGAAACGTTCAATGGCGAGCAGGCGAATGCTACGATTCCCAAGAGAAGACGTGCGGGTCAGGAAGAAGCGCGAGGATTGATCGATGAGGGCCGATACCAACTCACCAAGCGACGCCGATCTCGACCGGATGTGGCCGCCGGATGAAGCCCAAGGCAAAGTTCGCTCGTTGACCCCACTGCTGACAGTGGAACAGGTGTCCCTTCGGACAGCGGTTGGGCGTTATTTGGCCGCCAATATCGTCGCGGTCGAGGACCATCCGCCGTTTGCGGCGGCAACGATGGACGGCTACGCGGTGATCGCGGAGGATGCTTCTCCCTGGCGGGAAGTCATTGCCGAGCAAATGGCGGGTGGCGCTATTGCGGCGACGGTTACTGAAGGCACCGCGGTTCGGATTACGACCGGCGCTCCCATCCCTTGCGGGGCCAATGCCGTCGTGCCGGTGGAGGAAACCGAGGCCGCGGATGACCATATCGTGATTCATCAGGAACGGACTGTTCCCGGCGCGAACATCCGGCCGATTGGTTCGGATTTACGCCGTGGCGACCCAGTGCTCCGGGCCGGAACGCCGCTGGGACCCGCCGAGATTGGAATCCTCGCCGGGCAGGGGCTGGTCCCGGTCGCCGTCCGGCGCCGGCCGCGGGTTAGTATCGTCTCGACCGGAGATGAGCTCGTCGAGCCCGACCGGCCGCTGGGGCCGGGACAGGTCCGGGACTCGAATCGATTTAGCCTGGAAGCGGCGGTGTCAGAGACGGGAGCGGAGACTGTCTGGAGCGGACGGGCGCCGGATATCCTGGCCGATCTGCGCCATGTGCTGACGGAACGCATCGCCGCCAGCGACGTGGTGATTACCACCGGCGGCGTGTCGATGGGGCAGCTCGACCTCGTCAAACCGTTGCTCAGCGAGCTGGCTACCGTTCACTTCCGGCGCCTCTTTTTGAAACCGGGCAAACCGCTGAACTTCGCAACCACGGAGGCGGCTCTCATCTTCGGTGTGCCGGGGAACCCGGTGTCCGCCCTCGTATCGTTTGAGCTGTTCATTCGGCCCGCCCTCTTGATGATGGCCGGCGCCGCTGACATCGACCGGCCACGGGTCCAGGTCCAATTGGACGCTCCCTTGACCGCCGGCGATCGGATCGAGTTCCAACGAGCAATGGTGTTTACGGATGAGACGGGGCTGCTCCACGCTTCGTCGACCGGGGCGCAACAGTCGTCCCGGTTGTCGTCATTTCTCGGCGCAAATGCGCTGCTGATCATCGTGCCACGCGCCGAGCCCTATGCGGCCGGCGAACGAGTGGAAGCCCTTCTGCTGGGAGCTCCGGCCGGCGCGGCGTCCTAGCATGCTGTCCGATCGGACTGATTCTGGTGAGGCTATCGATTTCGTGGTTGGGCCACTGGTTGGCATGGTCATTGCGCCCTTGCTGGAGCACCGGCGATGTGCCGGAGAACTGAACGTGAGTCAAGGAGCGACAGATGAGCGACGGTCAAGACACGTACGGGGTGAGCAATGTCGAGTACGACATCATCATGACGTTGGGAACCCTTCTTGAGGGAATCGAGATGCTTGAGAAGTACGCGCGCGACGCCGACGCCGCGGGCGACACCGAAACCGCGACCGTTTTTCGCACCCTGCGTGAATCGAATCGCTCCGCCGTGCAGCAACTCCGGTCCGGTCTTACCCGCCACCTGAAGTAGGGTATCCTCCCAGGATCGCGAGCGGTTGCGCTCCAGCCGGCCCATCGCGCGATTTCGTCACCGGAATACCGAGGACATGGCGGGCATGCGGATCACGGTCAAATACTTTGCGATCGTGCGGGAGGCGATTGGGAGAAGCGAGGAACATCTCGACCTGCCGGAGGCGAGCACCGCTGGCGACGCCATTGATTCCATCGCCCGAGCGTACCCGGCCGTCGAGCGGCTCACGTCAATCCTGATGGTCATGGTGAACCAAGAATACGCGAGTCGCGGCCAAGTCTTGCGTGCTGGTGACGAATTGGCGTTGATCCCTCCTGTTAGCGGGGGAGCGGGCGCCCGCTTTTTTCGTGTCCAGCGGGACGTCATCGACCCGCGGATGGTCGAGAGGGTCGTGGCGGGGGCGGAGGTTGGTGGCATCGTGACGTTCAGTGGCACGGTCCGGGATCGCGCCCGCGGTAAGGCGGTGATTGCCCTCGACTACGAAGCCTATGAGCCCGTCGCGGAGAACATGCTGGCGCGGATTGGCGACGAAGTGCATACGCGGTGGGGCGTGGATCGAGTAGCGATTGTGCATCGCATCGGCCGGCTGCCGGTCGGCGAGATAAGCGTCGTGATTTCCGCCGCCGCCGCGCATCGTGCCGCCGCCTTCGACGCTTGCGAGTATGCCATCGATCGCATCAAAGTCCTGGTCCCGATCTGGAAGAAGGAATTCTACGCCGACGGGTCACACTGGGTTGGCACCGAAGCTGAGTACCAGCGCGAATCGAGTGATCCGCGCCTAGATTAGGTGCGATTGCGTTGCGCTGGGATTTGAAAAACTAGATACACAACTCTAGAATGGCTCTCAGCGACACGAGCGACTGCTGCCTCGTGGTCTTGAGAGGTTATTCGCGATGGTCCAGATCGCCGCACCGCCGTCTGGCTCCGTTTCCAATCGACAACCGCCGCGATCCAATCGGCCACGGATTGCCGCGGACGCGACGGAGTTGGTCGGGAACACGCCCCTGGTCCGCCTTGGACGCTTCGGAACTGGACTGCCCGGCACAATTGTCGCCAAGCTCGAATCATACAACCCTGGGCATTCGGTCAAAGATCGCATCGGCCTGGCAATGATTGATGACGCGGAAGAACGCGGCATCATCCAGCCAGGTGTGACGACCATTGTGGAGCCGACCAGCGGCAATACGGGCATCGCCTTGGCCTGGGTAGCCGCGGCCCGCGGCTACCGGTTGATCCTGACGATGCCAGAGAGCATGAGCCTGGAACGGCGTGTCTTGCTCCTCGGCTATGGCGCGGAACTTGTGCTGACGCCGGCGGCGGCGGGCATGTCCGGCGCGATCGCCCGGGCCGAGCGGATCGTGGCGGTGACGGACCATGCCTGGATGCCGCAGCAGTTTCAGAATCCGGCGAACCCGCGAGTCCATCGTTGTACGACGGCGCGCGAGATCTGGGAAGATACTGAAGGACGAGTCGACGCGCTCGTGTGCGGCATCGGCACCGGCGGTACGATCACGGGCACGGGACAAGTCCTGAAGCAGTACAAACCGGACGTCTTGGTGATCGCCGTGGAGCCGGCCGAATCGCCGATGCTGGCGGGCGGCCGGGCGGCCCCGCATCGAATCCAGGGCATTGGTGCGGACTTTGTGCCCGACGTGCTTGATCGGTCGATTTACGATGAGATCATCCAGGTCGATGCGAACACCGCGATGGCCGCTCAACAGGAGCTCATGAGCGGCGAAGGGATCTTGTGCGGGATTTCCAGTGGAGCTGCCGCGAGCGCTGCCCGGTGCATCGCCAGCCGTTCGGTGTCGCGGGACAAGCTGATCGTCGTCATTCTGCCCGATACCGGTGAGCGCTACTTGAGCACGCCTCTGTTTGCCTCGTTGCGAGATCGTGCTTCAGCGATGACCGCGACGAAATAGTTTTCCAGGCCCGCCGCCAATGTGCATGGCGCGAAACCACACCGCACGTCGCGGTCGAGGCAGGTTTCCGTCTATTCTGGCCAAGTCTTCACGAGGCGCCGGCCGGCCGGTGTTGCATCACGGATGTGAGCTCGCGATTGGCGCTGGTCAGCGCCTGCTCACCGCTCACGAGACCAGCCATCGCGCCGGCGACCCACGTCCCCACGATCTGTTCCACTGCCGGATAGTAATGGGTACGAGGGCGTGGTGTAGCTTGTGCCGCGACCATAGCTATCTGTGATAGGAGCGGTTGCTTCGCTGCTGCCGACTGATCGTTCATGACACTGATCCTGGTCGGCGGCAGACCCGTTTCCAGGAGCAGCCGGAGTTGCTGACGAGGGCTGGTGAGCCAGCGCATGAACTCCAGGGCGGCGGGAGCCGTGGCCGAACAGGCGGCCGGAATCCCGAGCAGCCAATTTCCGGTGACCGCTCGCGTTTCGGTTTCCGTCGAATCAGGGATCTGACCGAGAGAGATCGAGGTAATCGGGAGCCGCATCCGCTGCCCGGACCAGCCGAGGAGTTGCGTCGGCCAGATGTCGGCGGATTGGGCGACGCGTCCGTTTTCGATTTGGACGGTCAATTCCTCCTGGCCTGTCTCAGACACATCCAATGGGGCGTGTGGCGCCAGCTTCAAGAGCGTGGCCATGGCCGCGGCGGCGGCGGCTGTTTCGAGCTGCGGCTCCCAGCTTGCATCGAAGAGCTCGACCCCATGGCCGCGCAGGATCGGGAGAAAGGTCGATGCGGCACCATGGCCAGGGCGGCCGCGTAGACCAACGCCGTACGTGGTCGGCGATCGCTCCTCGGTGATCATGGCGGAGGCGAATACGATGTCGGCCCAGGATGCCGGCACCGCCAGGCCCAGCTCCGCGAACAGCCTGGCCTGGTAGCCGTACAAC
>JACCYK010000041.1 GCA_013696525.1 Chloroflexia bacterium | reverse complement strand
GCGGCTATCAGCGGGGCAACCTCGAACAGGGCATGTACGCGCCCCAGCCGGGCTACAGCGCCGGCCCCCCGCCCTACGCGAATGACCTCGACCTGGTGCCGCGCCGGGACCGCCACCGCCAGCGGATCGCCCGCAATCTCGCCCTCGCCCTGCTGCTGGTCGCCGCCATCGGCGTGGCCGGCTGGAACGTGCGGGATCGGTTCTTCGCCAATCCGCCGGCGCAGAACATCGCCCAACTCGCGCCAACGGCCGATCCCGGAGTGCCCGTCGCCAATCCGGCCGCCAGCACTCCCAGCGGGGCCGGGGAGGCGCCGACTCAAGCCCCGCTGGTCAACAGTTTGCTGGCCACCTCCACCCCGACCCCGGACGATGCGGCGCCGAGCCGGGAGATCTCCTCCCGTGAGACCGAACCGGCGGCGCCGCCACCAACGGCTCCTGATCCTGGCGAGGCAGACGAGGAACCGGCAGGGGAGCCAGCGCCGGCCGATCTGGCCTCGCTGCTGCCGGACGCGACGGACCTCCCGGTCGAGGGGCTGGCCCTCAGCGATAGCGGGGTCCGGCCGCTGGCCACCGTCCTCGGCAGCTTCGGCACCGATCCCGCCGTCCAGGCGGAAGCCGAAGCGTTCTTGGAGCAGTGGGGATGGACCGAGAATGCCTACAGCGACTTTGCTGGTGATCCCAGCACCCTCGCCCTCGATGCCACGTCGGTGATCACCGTCAGCATCCACGGCTTTGCCGATCAGGGCTCGGCCTCGGAAGCGCTCACCTACTTCTCGAACGTCGTGATCTCGGGTCAAGGGTTTGACGAAGTACAGGCCGATCCCATCGGTGACGAGATCCGGCTGCTGCGGGGCGTCGGCGAGGACGGCACCACCAACGTCGCCGCCTACATCGTTGACGGCCCCTTGCTCTACCGGATCGGCGGCTCCTCACCGGCCGGCGACCCCACCGGGCCGGTCCTCCAGCTCGCCGATCAACTCATCAGTGGGGGCTAAACCTCACCTGAGTTAACGGCATAACCACACTGGCGATCTCCGACCAGGAAGAGAAACGGCCTCGCTTGGGGTGGCGTCGTCGAGACCAGACGGGCCTTCGGATGCCGCGCCAAACGAATGAGGGCCGGCGAAGATCGCCGGCCCTCAAAGCTCGTCGTGCGTCGTCGAACGACTGGCGCTTAGCCGAGCTCCTCGGCCTGACGGGCGCCGCGAACGGCGACCGCGCCAGCCGCCACGGCTCCCGCCGCCGCCAAGGCGATCAATGCGAGCGAGATATCGTCGACCGCGCCGACGCCGGTGCTTGGCAGGGTGGTCGGCGCCGCCGCTCCGGACGCGGTAGCGGGGGCAGCGGCCGCTCCGGCCGTTGTGCCCGAGGCGCCAACGCCGGCCGAGTCATCCTCCTCGCCCTCGCCGCTATCCCCGATTTCGACCTCGGTGCCATCGCTGTCATCGGTGCTGACCGTCGTCTCTTCGCTCACCTCACCGTCCTCTTCGGACTCCTGGGCGAACGCCGGGGTCGACAACGCGAGCGACCCAGCCAGCAACAACGTCAATGCTCCACCAACCATCAATCGACGGCGCGGAGTGCTCACCCGAATGTCGTCCAGTCGTCCAGCTTCAGATTGCATACCCGTCATTTCCTCCACGATAGCTTGGGAGCGCTACACCAGCCAAATGGTTATCAGCGCTCGACAATCAGGCGGTGACCAGCCCGAGTTGCCAGTCAAGGCCCAGCTATCCGCAGGTTCATGACCGCCATTACAGGGTCAGGATAATAACGTAGCATGAGCTACTTAATGAGGCGTGATTGGCACCCGTGACGGCCGATGGCGGCTGACGCCGCGGTACGCTACGCTGAGCATCAGCAACGAATGGCCGGCTCCGCCCGAGCGACTCCGCGGCGGCCGTCCTGCGAAGGAGATGGCACTCATGGGCCGGGACGACATCATTGGCATGCTCTTCGTCGGCCTCTGTGCCGCGATCGGGGCGGTACTTGTCTACAGCATCGTCACCGGCCAGCGATTTCGCTTCACCGGGCCGGATTGGGCGGGAACCGCGCTGGCAATCATCTTCTTCGGCGCCATCATCTACAGCCTAGTAACGACCCTCCGCCGCCGCTGGCCGAACCCGATGACGGGCCAAGGCTGGCGCTGGCCCTGGTCGAAGGACAAGAATGACTCAGGGCCAACCTCACGGTCGTGACGGCATCAACCCCCAAACCCCCAAGATGGGGGTTGGGGTACACCGCACGCCGGCGCCTACGACTCCACATCCTCAATCGGCTCGACCAGGTCCGGCCGGTTGTTCCGGACATTGTTGACCGCTTTGCTCACCGGATAGGTCCGCATCGCATCGGCCGCAATCGGCTGCAAGAGCTGCTCGATCTCATGCGGGTTGGTCACATCTTGGCTCAGCCACGCCGCTTCGTTCTCCGGCCGTAAGATCACCGGCATCCGGTCATGGATGTGGGCGACCGCGTCGTGGGCGCCGGTGGTGATGATGGCATATGAGCCCTGGATGGCCGAATCCGGTCCGTCCGCGTCGGGGTCGGCGGTCTCATCGTAGAGGCCGGCGAAGCCGAACAGCGTGCGATCGTTGGTGGTCAGGAAGTAGGGCTGCTTTGCCCCATCCTCACGTCGCCATTCGTAGAAGCCCGAGGCGGGGACGATGCAGCGGCGCCGGCTTAGCAGCGGCCGAAACATCGGTTTCTCGCGCAGCGTCTCGGCCCGGGCATTGATCGGCTGGATGCTCTTGCCGCCCGGCTTGCTCCATTTCGGGATCAGCCCCCAGCGCATCAGTCGCGCCTGGCGCGCTCCGGACTCGTCCTCGACGATCACGGGCAGCAGTTCCGAGGGCGCGGCGTTGAACGTCGGCTCGAACATGAACCGGAGGTTGGTCAACTGGAACCGCTCCGACAGTTCCTGCACTCCTTCAACCACATACCGTCCACACATCGTCGCCTCCGATAGATACTGACACCGCGAGGTCAGTCGTCAACGCGAGTCAGCTCCGCCCCCGTCAGCGCGTCGTGGATGGCGGCGGTGCCATTGGTATTGTAGACCCCGTAGGTCGCCGGCACCTCACCATGCCCCGGCCGCCACCCCATGATGGCGCCGGGATTGAGCTCGATTGCCCGCGGGCGGCCACCGGACGCGGTCCGCCGCAACAGGGACTCGTGGTTGTGCCCGTAGCACACCAGGTCGTGCTGCCCGGCGCCGGCGACGATCGCGCCGACATCGTTGAAATGATGCACGAAGACCCGGTGGCCAGCCAGCTCCAAGACCGCCGTCTCACCGGCGATGGTGACGTTCGTCCCCGCCGCGTTCACCGTGATCCGGAAGCGGTCGCCATCGTTGTTGCCAAAGACCACTGTCACCGGCCCCTGGAATCCCTTCGCCAGCTCACCGACGACGAATGGCGAATTCAGATCGCCGCAGCAGATCAGCGCCCCGACCGGCTGGCCATCGTCGTCGACCCGCTTCGCGATGTCCGCCAGCGCCGCCCGCAGATTCGGCAGGTGGTCGTGGATGTCCGAAAGGACGGCGATCAACATTCGGTATCTCCCGGAACGGCCAGCCCCTACCCCCCCCCAATCTTGGGAGGGAAAGGGGTTGACTCCGCTACCTCGCGACCACGGCCCGCGGGTCCGCCGTCGACTGCTCATTGGCAGTCGGATCATCCGGCGTCGCGCCGCGGACCGCCGGGGCCACGGTGCGGGCCGTGTAGATGTCCGTGGCCGGGATCAGGCCGTAGAACTCGGGCCGCCGGTCCTGCAGCAGGTTGAGACCGAAGAAGTCGCGGGTGCGGCCGCGCTCGATCCCCTCCCGCAGATCAACCGTGGCGGTGACCAGCCCTTCCTCATGACCGAGCTCAGCCACGATCTCGCCATTCGGGGCAATGATTCGGCTGTGCCCGTAGTAGTTGGCGCAGCCCGGCGTCGGCGGCCGGTTCACTTGGTTGGAGCAGACCATCCAAAGCTGGTTTGAGAGCGCGTTGGCCCGGCTCAGAATATCGTAGGTATAGCCGTAGTAATCGGTCGCGGGGTCGTCCCCCTTCATCGGCCAGGCCGTGGTGAGCGCCGCGATAATCGCTCCTTGCAGGGCAAAGGCGCGAACCGTCTCCGGGAATGCCAGGTCGTAGCAGATGAACATGCCGACCCGGCCCAGCCGGGTCTCGAAGACCGACAGGTGATCGCCGGGACTGAACACCGGCCATTCGAACTGATTGTGCAGCTTGCGGAACACGCCGAGCACCCCGCGCGGCCCGATCAGCACCGCCGAGTTGTAGATGATGTTGCCGTCCATCGCTCGTTCGGCCAGACCGGCCTGGATCAGCATGTTGTGGCGAGCGGCAAGCTCGGTAAGGCGATCGGTTGCCGGTCCCGGAATCGGCTCGGCCACCCGCCGGAAATAGGCGAGCTGGTCTCCCATCTCTGGCGAGCCCAGCGCGGGGGAGCCCATTAGGTAGCCGTGCAGCGAGACTTCGGGGAAGACGAGATAATCGGTGCCCCGGCCCGCCGCCTCCTCGATCGCCGCCAGGTATTTCTTCCAGTTCGCCGCCGGATCGTGCGAGCAATGCATCGACACCGCGCCCAGGGTCGTCTCGCCCGTCTTCCCGACTCGCCCGTTCGTTGTCATGGCCGTATCCTCCTATCGCGAGCGCGCCCGCGTGAACGCGGCGGCGCTTCGCGACTCTACCGGTCGAACGTGAGGTGGGCGGCGCCGAGCGGCGCCTCGGTGATCGTCTCGTACCCATCGGCGGTCACCACCACGGTGTCGGAATGGCGCGCCCCACACCGGCCCGGAATGTAGATCCCCGGCTCGATGGAGACAACCATTCCTTCCTCCATCGGATCCTCGACGTCCCACCGGACGTAGGGCGCCTCATGGGCCTCGATGCCGAGGCCATGGCCGGTGCGGTGAATGCTGTACTCGCCATATCCC
>JACCYK010000029.1 GCA_013696525.1 Chloroflexia bacterium | reverse complement strand
ACCGTGGTCATCGTCGTGCGTCGGCTCATTCGCCTGGCTGGACCCGCTACCGGTGGGACACCCGCCCGCCCCGTCGACCATGACCTATTGGCGCAAGCTCTTAGCCACCGGCGATGGGGGAGGCGGCCGGGGTGGCGCTACGCGCGCAATCAACCAAGGCGCCTCCCGGCTCACGCTCAATCACGTTGGTGGCGTCGATCTCGCCGGGGCCAGGGTAGACGATCTCCATGCCGGTGCCACCAATGATGCCGCGCAACTCCAGCGATTCGAGGAACTCGTCAACCGTCTCGAACAGAATCGGGATGAACGCGAGGTCGTTCGCCGGTCGGACGCCGCGAGCGTAGTTGGCCAGCAATCGGTGTTCGGACTCTTCCGCAGCGTATTGGAAGCTGACTTTAGCGAGGTCCGGCCGGCCCATTTCCGTAAAGACTCGCATCGCGGCGATCTGGGCTGCGGTCTCCGCGAGTTCTTGGTCCACAATCGCGGTAAAAAAGGTGTTGTAGTCGGTCAAGAACTCGGGGGGAACGGTGAAAGTGTCAACAAGCGCCTGGCCACCTGCCCGCTCGAACGCGTCGAGATGGAATACCTCCTGCGCCCGGGCGGCGGTGACGATCGCCAGCACGTCGGGCAGGAAGGGCTGGTCGAAGTTGCCATCCAACGCACTCTGCAGCCCCATGCCGAGGAAGGTCACGCCGAATCGCTCGGTGGTCGCCGTGATGTCCAGGACACGCTGAACGGAATCGGACTGGGCCGCGGCCGAGGGGACACCAAGCGACCACGGCGGGGCGTGAGTACGCACTCCCCCCGCCGTGTCATTGCGGACAACAGCAATTCTCACACTCAGCGCCGTTCGCCCTGCGTCCCGTGGTGCGGCTCGCGCTCGTCGGCTATGATGCTCGCATCGTTACCTTCCTTTCCTCCCGGAGCCGAAGCGCGTGACCGACCCACCGCTGCGGTTCCCCAACATCGACGGCGGAGGCGTACTCATGAATCACCCCGACCCGAACACCGTCACACTGGGCCTGGTCCTACCCCCCTATGACGAGCCGGCTCGGCTCTGGACCGCGGCCCAGGCGGCCGAGCAGCAGGGCTTCCACTCGGTGTGGGTCACCGACAGCACGCTGCCGGGCTTCCCCTGGCTGGAGGGCTTGTCCGTGCTCGGTGGCCTGGCTGCGGTCACGGACACAATCCAGCTCGGCACCTCGATCTTCGTTCCTGCCCGACGCAACCCGGTCCTGCTCGCCCACACCCTGACCACGCTCGACCACCTCTCGGGTGGCCGCCTGCTCTTCGGAGTGGGGGTGGGCGAGGAGGGGCTACGGCCTCAAGAGTACGCCATCGCTGGGGTGTCGATGAGCCAGCGCGGAGCGATCACCGACGAGTACCTGCGCCTCCTGCAGCGGCTCTGGACGGAGCCGGCGGTCACCCATGAGGGCAAGTTCTTCCAGTGCGAGGCGATCACGATCGAGCCGAAGCCACTGCGACACGGGAAGATCCCGCTGTGGATCGGGGGCAAGGCCGAGGGGTCGTTGCGGCGAGCGGCGGCGCTCGGGGATGGTTGGCTGCCCACGCTCCTCAGCCCAGCGGACTGGGGCCGGCTGTGGGGGCGGCTGGGCGAGGAGCTGCATGCCGCCGGACGGGATGCCGCGAGCCTGACGGGCGGGGTCTACACCTTCGCTGCTATCGGGGCCACCCGCGAGGCCGCCCAAGCGGTGCTCGCGCCCAGCATCGAGGCGATCTTCCATGCCCCCTTCGAGACCTTCGCCGCACTCTGTCTCTTCGGCACGGCGGCGGACTGGCTGGAGCAGATCGGCCGCTACACGGACGCCGGCGCCCGGCACGTGAACGTGCTGCTCTACACGCAGGACTTGCTTGGCGACGTGCAGCTGCTGGGAGAGGAGGTCGTCGCCCGTCTCCCTCCGGCGGCGGGCCGGACCGGGCTCCCCCCTGCCACGTTACCAAGGCCCGGCTAACCTCTGCAGGACATAGCACAGGTCGCTGCAAGCCGGCTCCAGGGCCAGAGCTCTAGTGCGGACAACAGAGAATGGCCTACTTCGGTCCTTGACACGAGCGTGGCGAGTACTACAGTGAGCTGAAGCACTCCCATCGTCGGTTCGTCGTAGCAAGGAGGACCCTGATGTTCGGCACCATTGGGCACGCGCGGCTCAAGCCCGGTCGGCAGGCGGAGCTGGAGGCCTTGCTCCAGGAGTGGGAGCAGACCATCCGGCCCCAGATCCCCGGCGAGTTCGTCGAATTCCTCGGCCACGTGGCCGGGCAGTCGGACCACCAGCTCTTCGTGGCGCTCGCCCAGGACGAGGCGACCTACCGACGCCTGGCCGAACTCCCGGCGCAGGATGCCTGGTTCCGCCGCTTTGCCGAGCAAGTCGACGGCGAGGTGCGACCGCACAGGACCCAGTACCG
>JACCYK010000025.1 GCA_013696525.1 Chloroflexia bacterium | reverse complement strand
ATCATTGGCCGGGCTCATGTATGTGCTTCCCCTCGGCGCTGAGCGGATTCTTTGCCTATCGCCGGTGGATTCGTGGGCCACGGGGATGTGGCCACGGTGGGAGGTAGGGATGATCGTCAAAGAGGCGAAGGCCGTGGCCCGCGAGTGGGTCCTTACCCAGGCCAGCGGCATGCCGGGCTTTTGGGGCACCTTCTACCATGGGTCGGCGAACTGGCTCGCCGATGACGCCACCCTCTCCCCTACCTCCGATCTCGACGTGATGGCCGTGCTGGCGGACGCCGAGCTGCCGGGCAAGCCCGGGAAGCTCATCTACCACGACGTCATGCTCGAAGTCTCCTACCTCTCACGCGATGAGCTGCGGTCAGCGGAGTCGGTCCTCGGCCAGTACCACCTGGCCGGCAGCTTTCATGTGCCAAGCATCATTGCCGATCCGACGGGTCAATTGACCACGCTCCAAGCGGCCGTGGCCAAGGACTACGCCAGGCGCCGCCACGTCTATCGGCGGTGCGAGGATGCTCGGAGCAGGGTCCGGCGCAATCTCCAGTCATTGCGTGAGGCGGATCCGTTCCCCGACCAGGTGGCCGCCTGGCTCTTCGCCGCCGGGGTGACAACCCATCTGCTGCTCGTCGCCGGGCTGAAGAATCCGACCGTGCGGCGGCGATACGAAGCCACGCGAGCGCTCCTGGCCGAGTACGGGCGCCTGGACTTCTACGAGCGCCTGCTCGATCTGCTCGGGTGCGCCCAGATGAGCCGGGCGCGGGCCGAGCTTCATCTGACCGCCCTCACCGATGCTTTCGACGCCGCGAAGACGGTGGGGACGACCCCCTTCTTCTTCTCGGCCGATATCAGCGATCTGGCCCGCCCGGTCGCCATTGACGGCAGCCGGGAGCTGATCGCCCGTGGCGACCATCGCGAAGCCATCTTCTGGATGATCGCCACCTATGCCCGGTGTCAGAAGGTGCTCCACCACGACGCGCCGCCGGCATCCTGGGACCGCTTCGAGCCCGGCTTTCACCGCCTGCTCGCCGACCTTGGCATCGAATCGTTCGCCGATCTGCAGCGGCGCGGCGAGCGGGTCAGGGACTTCCTGCCCCCGCTGTGGGACGTCGCGGAAGCGATCATCGCGGCCAATCCGGCGATCGACGGCGCGTAACGCGCGACCAACCGCGGTCCATAGGAGGGCCGGCTGCCGCCCGGCCGGCGGTAGGCCCGACCACACACCGGTGCCGCATGAGAAGGTTACAGATCGAACCGGCTATGGTAAGGTGCGTGGGTGCCTGTCTCTGGTGCTGCCGTTGGCCCGGTGAGTCATGGTCGCGTGGTCGGGATGGAGACCGCGATCAAACCGGTGTCGCTGGCGGTTGCCGTTTGAGGTGAGATGGGCCCAGCGCGGGGTTTAGGGCGCGCTGGGTCACCTGATGCGCACGTCGGAAGACATCGAACCGCGCCCTCACCGCTCCGGCGGGGATGGCGGCGTTTCAGCCATGGGAAGAGGAGGGTGTCCGGCGCCAAAACGACCTTGGAGGGAAGGTCCAATGCCGTTCACCGTACGTCGAGCCGGAATCCGGCTCCTGTCCGCTCGTGCGTTGATGGGGCTCGTTTGCCTCCTCATGGCGCCGGCGGTCGTTATCGCCCAAGAGACCACGCCGATCGTATCGCCCGGCGCCCCGGCGGTGATCACCGGCGGCGGCGAGCAGGATGTCTTGCTCCGGGCCGATCCGGGGTTTGATGCCGTGGCGGTGACGCCGCTGGCGAACGGCACCCCGGCCCAAGTCCTGGACGGGCCGGTGGCGGCGGCCGATGGCTCGTCCTGGTATCTGATCGATGTTGGCGGCCAGGTTGGGTATGCCCCGGCCGGGCACCTGGTCGGCAGTGCCCCGGTCCCGGTTGAGCCGGCGCCGGTTGCCGGCGACCAGGCGCCGCCGGCGGCACCTCCGGTTCCCGATCTCGTGCCGGCGAGTGGCGCCGTCGCGCCGGCCGCCGGCGCCGCGGTGACCACCACCGACGTGAACCTGCGCTCCGCGCCCGATGGCGCCTCGACGGTGCTCGCC
>JACCYK010000663.1 GCA_013696525.1 Chloroflexia bacterium | reverse complement strand
GGGTAGACCGCCGTTGCCGCTGGACGGCCGATACCCGCTGGTGGGAGCGATTATAGGGGATTGCAGGATGCCACCGGGCCGCCATGGCTCGTGAAACGCCGGTCCGGCGCGCTCCGGAGCATCGCCTGGTCCTTGCAATGGCGACCAGCATCGGCGATGCTGGACGTACCATGGACGAGCGAGCACCGGACCGGACAATGGACACCGGACAGGTTCCGCTCACGGCGCGTGAAGCGGCGGCGTGTATCGGTGTCCACGAGCGAACGATCCGGCGGGCCATTGGCCGGGGCGAGCTGCTTGCCGCCAAGCGCGCTGGTAGCTTCCAGATCTCGCTCGCCGACCTCGAGCGATACCGCGGCGCCGGGTCGCGCCGGGCTGCCCGCCCGGTCCACATGCCACCAACCACCGAGCGGTCACGACGGACAGGTGTCCACCCCAAGCGCCGCCGGCTCCCGCCGGGTACACACGGCGGTCCCCTGCTGCATTTGGTCGCGCCCGCCGACCGGCGCCAGGCGTGGCTGGCCGATCTGCCACGACCGCTCACCTCCTTGGTCGGCCGTGACCGCGAACGGGACGACATCCGAGCCCTGCTTGGCCGGGACGACGTTCGCCTGGTCACGCTGACCGGTCCGGGCGGGGTCGGCAAGACGCGGTTGGCGATCCACGTCGCGGCGGGCCTCGGCCCCACGGTCGCCGATGGCGTCGCCTTTGTCTCGCTGGCTGCCGTGCGAGCTCCCGACCTGGTGGCGTCGACGATCTTCCGGACCCTTGGCGGCCGCGATGCCGGAACCGGCTTCGCGATCGATCGGCTCTACCAATTGGTGGGCGAACGCGAGATTCTCCTCCTCCTCGACAACTTCGAGCATCTGGTGGCGACGGCGACGACGATCACCGGCCTGCTGGGTGCCTGTTCGCGGCTAACGGTGCTGGTGACAAGTCGCGCCATCCTCCGGCTCTCGGGCGAGCATGAATATCCGGTTCCCCCGCTGTCGCTGCCGGATCGCCCCGGTGGGGCACCCAACCCACGGTTGTCATTCGACGTGGCGCCGCGAGCCGAGGCCGTGCGGCTGTTCGCGCAACGCGCCAGCGCCGCCCGGCCCGGCTTCACGCTCAGCGGCGACAACGCCGCCGCGGTCGCGGCAATCTGCCATCGCCTCGACGGGTTGCCGCTGGCGATCGAGCTGGCCGCCGCCCGCATTGCCCATCTCTCTGCCGTCGCGTTGCTCGACCGCCTGAGCCTGCCAGGCCCGGCGCGCCTGCCACTGCTGACCGGCGGCCCCCGTGATTTGCCCGCCCGCTTCCAGACCATGCGCGACACCATCGCCTGGAGCTACGACCTGCTCGATGGCGCCGACCAAGCGCTGTTCCAACGATTGGCCGTCTTTGTCGGCGGCTTTACCGTCGATGCCGCCGCCACGGTCCGCGAGGTGGATGACTTCGCGATCTTGGAAGGGATCGGCTCCCTGGTCGCCAAGAGCCTTGTTCGCTTCGAGGGCGATCACGCGGGCGAGCCACGCTATGCCCTGCTTGAAACGATCCGGGAGTTTGGGCTGGAACGGCTGGCGGCGAGCGGCGACGAGGGCGCGGTGCGGCAGCGCCATGCCGAATGGTGTCTCCGGTTTGCCGAGGACGCCGGACCGCGGGCAAAGCAACCGGGCGCCGCGCCGTGGCTCGACGCCTTGGAGCGGGACCACGCCAACCTCCGCGCCGCCTTGGCCTGGTTCACCGAGCAAGCGGACGGGCCTCGGTTGGTGCGGATGGCCGGGTCGCTTTGGCCATTCTGGCAGGAGCACACCTACTTTGGCGAAGGCCATCGCTGGCTGGAGATCGCGCTCGACCTGGGCCGGGAGGCGCCGGCGGCGGACCGCTTGCGAGCGATGACCGGGGCCGGCACCCTGGCCTGGTGTCAAACCGATATCACGCGGGCGCTTCAGTGGCACGAGCAAGCGCTGGACCTGGCGCGGGAGGTTGGCGACCGGATGGCCGAGGCGTTCTCGCTCAGCAACCTCGGGGTGCAAGCCATCGAGCTGGGCGACCACGACCGGGCGCGGGCCAGCTACGAGCTGGGCCTGGCCATCGCTCGGGCCGAAGGCGCCTCCGAAGCGGAAGTGCTGGCGCTGCAGAACCTGGCCTGCCTGGAATGGATCCAAGGTGATACCACGACGGCGGCGACGCGAAGTGAAGAGGCCCTGGCGCTGGCGCGGCAGGATGGTTGGGACTGGATCGTGCCCATGATCCTCATCTCGTATGGGTTCATCACGGTGGACCGCGGCGACGACGAGCGGGCGACCGCGTTGTTCCACGAGGGTCTCACGCTGGGCCACGCCCGGGGCAACCTCGGCGATGTCACCGTTGCCCTGGAAGGGCTGGCGCGGGTGGGCGCCGCCACTGGGCAGGCGGCGCGGGCAACGCGCCTGCTCGGGGCGGCATCCACTCTCCGAGAGGAGATCCCGATGCCGCGGCCGCCAACCGAGGTCGCCTACTTCCAACCGGTCTTCGCCACGCTACGAGACACCTTGGGGGCTGATGACTTTGCGACCCTCCTGGCGGCCGGCCGCTCGCTGTCGCGGCAGGAGGCGCTGGCCGAGGCGGCCGCCTTCCAGGTCAAGCCGGCGACGCCGGCCGCAAGCAGCTCAATCGCCGCCTCGCGGGGCCTGACCGCGCGCGAGGTTGAGATCGTGCGCCTGCTCATCGCTGGCGAGAGCAACCGCGAGATTGGCGAGCACCTCTTTATCAGCTCCACGACGGTGGCCCGGCACGTCGCCAATATCTTAAGCAAGCTCGGTGTCGACTCACGGGCGAAAGCGGCCGCCTACGCCCACCGCCTCGGGCTCGGTTGACGACCAGGCCATCCCGCCCGCGCACGCTCCCCCGCGGGCGCTGAACGTCACTCCTCAATCGAAGCCCCATCCTCGACGTGCCATGCCGCCGTACCGGCCGCGGCCCTGAGCCCAGCGCCGGCTGCAGCGGCGCGCAAACTACATACCTCGGCTACATAGTTTTGAGGATGCGCCCGGTCGCCGGCGCCGCGATGATGAATCCAGCCGCCCGTCCCGAATCGCGCCTGTACATGGGTGGCCGGGCCGATCCCTGACCCGACTGGCGGTCCGCGTTGGACGCCGTCAGGCAGGCAACCGTCGTTCATCACCAGGAGGCATATCATGGACGGATCGCGCTTTGATGGGATTACGCGGGCGCTGGCGATCGGGACGAAACGGCACTCTTCCCGGACAGGGTCGGCCGTTTCGTCCACGCCGCGCCTCCCGTATGGAGGAATGAGCGGCAAGGATCAGCGTTGGCCCGTGACCCGTCCACCCGACTATCGGATTAGACGGACTTTGGGTGGTCACCGCGGTTGCCGAACTACCCTCACCCTCCTACCGCCGCCCAACGGCCCCCCGCCAACCGCGGGAGAGGGGAGCCGCTACCTATACCTACCGCACGATGCACCGGCGCCGGGATGATGCGATCAGGCAATAGGCGCGATCGCGAGGGCGAGGATCCGATGGACGACAATCGATTTGACGCGTTCGCCCGACCGGTGGGAAGCATCGTCCCACGCCGGACAATCGCGCGAGCGCTGGCCGGCATCGGCATCGGCGCGGTGACCCGTTTTCCCGTCTGGCTCGTGCCCGAGCAAGCGGCAGCCCAGTGCGTCAACTTGGGTAAGTCATGTAAGAAGAATGGCAAGCGGCGGCGGTGCTGTGGCGGCGCCAAATGCAAGGGTGGACGGTGCAAGTGCACTGGCGGGAAGGAGGTGTGCGGCGCCAAATGCGTCGACCTGATGACCGACCCGCGCAATTGCGGCCGATGCGGCCTTATCTGCGTCAGTGACAAGTGCCGGCACGGCGCCTGTCC
>JACCYK010000650.1 GCA_013696525.1 Chloroflexia bacterium | reverse complement strand
CCCCTCCATGATCCGCTGGCGGCGGCGGTGATGCTCCGGCCCGATCTCGTGGACCTGATTCCGGCTCGGGTTGAAGTCGAAACCCAGGGTCGTCTGACCGCCGGCATGACGCTGCTAACGAAGGCGGATCCCGCCGCGGCCGCGACGCGGATCGCGATCGCGGTCGATGTCGATGCCGCCGAGCGGTTTGTCAGGGAGCGGCTGGCCGGACAGGTTGGCCGGTAGTGCACCCGCTCAAGGCGGAGCGGGTGCCAACTCCGACGATTAAAGATGTGGCCCGCGCCAGCGGTGTCTCGTACAAGACGGTATCGCGGGTGATCAATGGCGAGGGCCCGGTGCGCGATGAGTCCCGGTGGCGGGTGGCAGCGGCGATCGCGGCGACCGGGTATCACCCCCACCCCGGCGCCCGGAGCATGCGGCTCGGCCGGGTCCATGCCCTGCGGCTACTGATGAAGACCGGCACCGACCGCTTTTTGCTCAATCCATTTCAAGACGATGTGGTGGCCGGCGTGGTTGATACCGCGGCGCGGCTGGGCTACGCGGTGATGATTGAACTGGCTGGCCGGCCGCATCATCCCGACGCGGCCCTGGGTCTGACCGAGCGCCGGGTGGATGGAACGGTCCTGCTGGACAGTCAGACGCCGTGCTATCTCGCCACGCAACTGGCGGCGACCGGGGCGCCGGCAGTGGTGATCGCCAATCGCGATCTCGAACCGCCGCTGAGCTGGATCCACACCGATTTTTGCGGTGGGGCCGAACAGCTCGTCAACCATCTGCTGGCGCTAGGACATCGCCGGTTCGCCCACATTACCGACAATCCCTCGTTCCTCTCGACGACGGAGCGACGCCGCGGCTATGAGCAAGCGCTGCTCGCCGCCGGCATTACCCCTGACCCTGGCCTGATCATCCGGGCCGGGCAGTTGCGCCACGAAGGCGATCAGGCGACCGAGCGATTGCTCGCCACCGGCGCGCCCTTCACCGCGATTGTCTGCGTCAACGATCTGACCGCCCTCGGCGCGATCGATTGTCTGCGTCGCCACGGCCGGAACGTGCCGGCCGATGTCTCGGTCACCGGATATGACGACATCTATCTGGCGCAATACACGACGCCGCCCCTCACCACCGTCCGCATTCCCTGGTACGAGATGGGCGCCGCCGCCACCGAGCTGCTGATCGGCCTCGTCGAGGGCGCCAAGACCGACCCCGAGGGCCACGAAATCCCCGTCTCGCTCCGCCTCCGCGGCACCACCGCGCCCGCCAAAGATTCGGCCGCGCTCAACTGAGTGCATTCTCCCGCCAAACCGGCCGCGATGGCGTTGTCCCACGCCTGGGAGCGAGACGTAATGGTGTGATCGCGGGACCCGGTATCACGGCCCACGGGCTGCATGGATGATCGATGGTAGCCGCATCGGGTGCCAGGCGGCGTTGACACCGCCTAGTCGAACCTCACCGGTTCGGACGGAGCTAGTCCTTGGCTCGCCGCGATTGGTTCGGGCGGAAATCATGGTTGGCTAGAACCCGAAACACTGCATTCCGAACCGCTTGCCGATCCTCGGAGCGTGGAAACCCTTGGGCAGGTCGAGCCCGAAGTGGAGGAGGTTCCGCCTCAGTTGAAGTAAATCATAGCCGATAGTACATCGATTAAGTGCAATCGACGTCAGAATGAAGTACCTCGTCCCCGCGGGCGTCAAGGTAAGGTCGCCTGATTCGTCGACGAATAGGTGCTTCTGGGCCATGCTCCCGCCAACCGAAAACGACAATCTCCGCGGTAACGTAAAACCCGCGGCTATCCGAGGACTACTGCCAAACGGAGAGCCTACTTCACGGCGCCGGAGGTAAGGCCGCGGATGAAGTGGCGTTGCATCAGGACGTAGACGACGATGGTGGGGAGGGCGACCATGGTGGCGCCGGCGGCCAGCAGGGGGAGGTCGCTGCTGTAGCGGCCTTGAAAGAAGGTGAGGCCCAGGGGCAGGGTGCGCAGGTCGTCGCGGGAGACGACGACAAGGGGGAGGAGAAAATCGTTCCAGGTCCAGATGAAGAAGAGGATGCCCATGGTGAGGACGGCGGGGATCGCGTTCGGCACCAGGATCCGCCACAACGTCTGCCAGCTCGTGCTGCCGTCGACCGTCGCCGCGTCGACCAGCTCGCGGGGAACGGTCGAGAAGAAGCCTCGCATCCACAGCGTCCCAAACGAGACGCTGAAGGCGATGTCGGGCAGGATCATTGCCCAGTAGGTGTCGATCAGGTTCATCTGGCGCAGGTTGTAGTAAATCGGGATGATAACGGCTTCGCCGGGCACCATGATCCCGATCAAGAAGAGGGGAAAGAGCACGGCGCTGCCGGCGAAGCGCATCTGGCCGAAGGCGAACCCGGTCAGGATCGAGAGGAAGCAGGAGACGATCACCACCGGCACCACGACGATGACGCTGCTCCGGAAATAGGCGTCGAAGCGGGCTTGCGACCACGCCTCGGCAAAATTGGCCAGCGACCAGACCGCGGGCAGGCCGAAGATGTTTCCCGCGATCTCGTCCGAGGTCTTGAACGCGGCCAGGGCGATAATCAGCAACGGCCCGATCGCGACGAGCAAGAAGATCGTCAAGATGACATAGGTCAGCACCGTGCGCAGGTTCGCCCGCAGGCGGTCGCGGCCCTGGCTGGCGACCGGGGCGGCGCCGGCTTGCTGCCGGGTCAGGTACTCGCCGGCCTCGTTGAATTGGGCCATCTCAGCTCTCCGCCACGGCGCGCATCCGCAAGGTGATGATCGAGAACGAGACGACCAGAATGATCGCCGCCAGGACGACCGCGATCGCCGAGGCGTAGCCGACTTCGCCGATCGAGAAGGCGTTGCGGTAGATTTGCAAGGCAACGACCAGCGTCCGGTTCGCCGGGCCGCCGTCGGTCAGGATGAAGACGAGGTCGAAGGTGCGCAGGGCGGCGATCAGCGTCGTCACCAGGGCGATGGTGATCTCCGGCCGTAAGCCGGGCAGGGTGATCGACTTGAACTGCTCGAACTCGCCGGCGCCGTCCAGCTTGGCGGCATCGTAGAGGTCCTCGTCCAGCCGCTGCACCCCGGCGATGAACAGCACCATGGCGAACCCATAGCCGACCCAGGTGCCGACCATGCCGACCGCTGGCAGCGCGAACTGGAAATCGCCCAGCCACGGCTTCGCCCATTCTTCGAGCCCAACCGCCCGCAGCAGTTGATTCAGCGGGCCAAAGGTGGGGTTGTAAATCCAGCGCCAGACGACGCCGACGACCACCATCGACATCACCTGGGGCACGAAGAGCCCGGCCCGGAAGAAGCTCAGGCCCCGGATCCGGCGCCGGGTCAGCAACGCGGTGAAGAGGAGCGCCAGCGCGATTGGGAAGACCGTGTAGAAGCCGAGCAAGGTCAGGTTGTTCCGCAACGCGATCCGAACCAGCGGGTCTTGGGCCAGCCGGGCATAGTTCTCGAAGCCGATGAACTCCGGCGGGCTGATCCCATTCCAATCGGAAAAGCTGTACCCCACCGTCTGCGCGATCGGGGCCAGCACAAAGAGGGCGTAGATGAGGAAGCCGGGCAGGATGTAGAGATAGGCCAGGCCCGGCCGCTCGCCCGGGCGACCTCCTGACGGGACAAGGCGCAACCGCGAGCTGGCCATCAGCGAGGCTCCCCACAACTCCTAAATTAGGTACCGGGGAGGCCGGTGGGGCCTCCCGGTAGCGGGGCGCTAGGCGTTCTTCTCGGCCAGGTACGCGGTGTAATCGGCTTCGATCTGGGCCGTGAACTCATCCGGCGAGATCGCCATCCCCATCAGCTCTTGCAACGAGGCGACCAGCGTGTTGTACAGGGTCGGCGTCGCCCAGTCGGGGTAATGGCCGACGGTGTCGGTCGAGTTGAGCTGTGCCCAAGCCCGAACCAGCTCGGCGTAGATGCCGTCGACGCCCTCGACCAGGGCCGGGTCGGCGTTGACCGAGACGATGCCCGCTTCGGCCCAGAGCTCGGCGGCGCGGTCGGAGACCGTCCAGTCGATATATTCGGCCGCCAGGTCGGCGTTTGGCGATGTCTCCCGGATGGCGAACCCCATCGAGGTGCCGGCGACCGACATCTTGTCGGCGCCCGCCTCCAGCGGCGGGAAGAGGAAGAAGCCGAACTGGTCGGCGACGCCGGCCGCTTCCAACTCGCCGCTGAGCCAGCTCCCGGTAATCATCATGCCGCCCTCGCCGGTGGAGAAGGCGGCCCAGGAATCGTCATACCCGATGCCGGAGAAATCCGGTGTGAAGTAGCCAGCCTCGACCCACTCCTGCGTCTCGGCCGCGGCGTCGGTGTTGCCCGCGATGGCGAAGGAGACGTCGTTGCGGGCGTAAATGAAGTCATCCAGATAGGCCCGGTCCAGCCACAGGTTCTGCAGCTCACCGTAGACATGGATCGCCGGCCAGCCTTCCAGGTTACCGAACGCGATCGGGACCTCGCCCGCCTCGGCCAGCGCGGCCAGCAGCGTTTCCAGCTCGCCGAAGGTGGCCGGCACCGCTCCCGTGGCCGCTTCGACCTTCTCCCGGTTAAAGATGACGCCGACGAACTCGGCGGTCGGCGGCATCCCGTAGAACGTTCCCTCGCCAAAGACCGTGCCATTCTCGGCGAAGCTGTTGCGGGCGACCAAGCTGGGCGAGAGCAGGTCGAACCAGCCATATTCTTCGGCGTACGGGCCAAGATCACGCAGCAACCCGGCCTCCGCCATGGCGCCCATGTCCGAGAGCCCCTGGTTCACTTGGGCCACGTCCGGCCCGTCGTCCGAGCTGAGGGCAAGCCGGACCGTCGCCTTCAAGTCGTCGAAGGTGCGCGCGGTCCGTTCGATCGTCACGCCGTCATGCGCCGCCTCGAACTCGCTGTTCAGGGTATCCATGACCAGGCTTTCGCCGGGACGCGCGTAGCCGTCC
>JACCYK010000609.1 GCA_013696525.1 Chloroflexia bacterium | reverse complement strand
GTCTCATTTCTGGGGCGCTGGCGACGGCGCCAATGACGCTCGTCCTCGCGGTTAGCCGTTGGCTGGGCCTGTTTCGGACCGCGCCACCGGAGCGGATCGCCAAGAATGCCGCGGCGGAGGCGGGGCTCGAAGAGGTGACGGACGATCCCGAATTCGGCCCGATCTGGCTGGGGCTGCACGTCGTGTTCGGGGCCGGTAGCGGTCTCGGCTTCGGCTTGGTTCGACCGTTCCTGCCGCGGTCGCCGGTTGCCGGTGGAGCCGTGTACGGATTGCTCGTCTGGGCTGTGAACTACGTGGGGTTGATGCCCGTCCTCGGCCTCTTCCCGTCACCTCGACAAGCCGGAATTCGGCGTACCTATGTCATGATTGTCGCTCACATCGTGTACGGTGCGGTGATGGGGGTCGTGTTTTCGGCGATGCGGAAGCGCGGCTAGCCGACGGGCAAGCCTGCCGTCGGAGGCCCTTATGTCTTCTCAATGCCGGCAACGAGAGCAGCCACCCATGGACGGCTTGTGGAGCGGGAGACCGGACTCGAACCGGCGACAGCCTGCTTGGAAGGCAGGTACTCTACCAACTGAGTTACTCCCGCGGGTCGCTGACTGGCTCAGCGAGGGGCCATAGTCCGCCGTGTCCGCGATGGGCGGTTGTCGTATTCTAGGCATACTCGTTCACTCGCGGGTCGGGGTGAGAGGACTCGAACCTCCGACCTCAGCGTCCCAAACGCCGCGCGCTACCAGGCTGCGCCACACCCCGCACTGACCTCACCCATGAAGTATAGGAACTTGGAGCCGAAACGTCGAGGATCACCGAAGTGGTTCAATCTCGGCCTCTTGATCTCGTGGCGGCGTCGACGGTCTCCCGCCGGTAGATTGTCACCTCCCCCCGTGAGAACGCGATTTCCCAGCCAGGGCCGGGATAGCCATCCGCCGCGACCTCGGCATACGGTCCGGCCGCGGGGCAGACATGCCTCCATTCTCCGGTTTCAAACGTACCAACGTACACCAACGTCACTCCATACTCCTGGGCAAGTCGACCGGAAGGCTCCGCAAACATCTCGGCGACGTCGGCTTCGCGACGCGAAATCGCGGTCAGCTCGGCGGGATCGCCGCTTCGCCACTGCCGCTCGTGCCCGCTCCAGCCGATGATGGTCGGCACGCCACTGTACGCCGACGCTCGATTCAGCGGGATGCCGCCATTGATTTGATACGAGCACCCGGCCGCCTCAAGGACCACATCACCAGGTTGCCGGTGGGCCTGCAACCACTGGATCGCGGCCAGCTCGTCAGCAGAGAAGTCCGCGAGGTAGGCAATGCCATCGAGATTCGACCACCCGGCATAATTTCCTGTCCACTCCTTTGCCGAGAGCACGGGGTAGACTAGGCCGGCCACGATACCAACCGACGCTAAGCCGAGCACGGCGGCCCGCATCCCGCCGCCGGGCCGATGTTCGGTCCAGATGACGACGATCGCGAGCGCCGCCATTATGGCGAAGAGGATCCAAACCTGATAGTAGAACTTGAAGAGCGTATTCATCCGGGTCTGAAACACGTCTCGAATGAATACCAGCTCGGTGCCGAGAACCAGGGCGAGGCCGACGCCGAAGAGTGCCGTCGCGATCGTCCGTGGACCGGGGACCGGCGTCTGGCGGAGGAGGACGACGACCGCGGCCAACGGAATGCCACAGATGAGGATGAGTGGCGCCGCCAGCACCACGGTGGCGATGACGGCAACGACGGCCGAAGCAATGGCGAGACGGGAGACGTTATCCCTGGAGACCGATGCATGGACCTGAAACCAGCCGGTAGCCACGACCCAGACGCCGAAGAGATACGGTACCCCAAAGATCGCGAGAAACTCCGTCGCGGATGTCCGGTCGCTGGTGTGGATCGACACCGTGCCAAGGAGACGGGAGAGCAGGGGGATCTCGCGGATGGCGTTGGGTAGCAGATCACGGGAGCCGGCGGTCGGCGGCACGAAGCCAATGAAGAACGGAGCCCAGGCGATGACCGCGCAGGCGGCCATCAGGAGCGCCGGACGCCATGACCGACCGGCACCACACCAGGCCGCGATGCCGGTGATCAGTAGATAGGTTGGAAAATCCCAACTGTTGAGCGCGTACAGGCTGCCAAGCAGGACGCCCGTCACGCCGGATTGCACCCAACCGCCGCGATCAATGCCGCCCGCCGCATTGACTCGCCGATTGAGGAGGTTAAAGGCCAAGCTCAGGGCCATGACCGTGAACGGGAGGGCCAAAACGTGCGGGTGCAGATCTCCCAGGATGAAGCTAAACGATGGAAACTCGTTGATCGTCTCATGTGGGAACGCACAATCGTTGTTCACGCGCACGGTGTCGCAGACGATCCGGCTGGCCCGCCAGCCGACCCCGTGAAGCTTGTCCCACCAACCGGCGGCGAGAGTTTGTGCCGGCGCCCGTGCCAGTTGAATCGCCGCGTAAAGATTGCCCGCGATCATCGTCAGTGAAGCGGCGACCAGCGCGGCGGCGAAGGCAACACGTGGTGAATGCCAGCGGCGGACGATGTTCCAACCGAGGCCGCCGACTGCCGTCACCGCCATGCTGAATGTCGTGGCCAGCGCCAGATTGAATCCGATGGTGCCGGGAATGTCGGCCAGCCGGCTGAGCGAACCATGAATGAGATAGCCGAGATAGTAGTAGTTGATCGGTTGACCGGCAAACCAGGGGTCGGGCGGCGGCTCGGTCGTGGCGATCGTGCTGCTCATCAGAAAGGCCGCTTCCATTGGTTTCTCGGTGCCCACTAGCTCAGGATTGAAGCCGCGAAACCAAACATAGCCAGCAAACGTGGCCACCGCGACGATCTCGGTGACGATGAGCGCCATAAGCCAATGATGATCGAAGGTCCGCCTCCAGATCAGCAGGCCCCAACCGCTCAGTCCGGCTAGCCCGACGGTGAGCCAGAGAATCAGGCTTGAAAGCGGCGTCCAACCCAAACTCGCCAAGAGCCAGACAGGATAGATCGTGCCGAGCAGCGCAATCGGCCTGCCAATGGAAGCGCCGCGGTCCGCCAGTGCGGTGCACAGGAGCCGGACCCACGGTGCCCAGCAGATTGAGATCAAGAGCAGCAACCCGTACCAACGCACGGCGGAGTCAAGCCATTGCATAGCGTTCTCCGCCGCGGGTGTTGCTGCCGGCGCCCACCGGAAGCACCCGGTAGACGGTGGTGCCCCCATGAACGAAGGCTATGTCGAGCACGTCACCGAGCAGGTCGTCAAACGCCGCGATCCCGGCCGTCGATCCAGTCGCCACGCATTCGTTCCCGTTGGGGACGATGTAATAGCGTTCGATGTCGCCGACGATGACATAGGCAACGTTGTACTTGCGCAAGATCGCTTCCTTCTCCGCGCTATCACTGGACGTATAGAGCGCGCGGACATCGTCAACTCGTTCCGGCATTAGCTCGGGATACCGTTGCTGCTGCTGGTGCCGCTCCCAGCCGATGATGGTTGGCAGGCCGGTGGCAATGGAGAAGCGGGAGCCGTTGCAACGATAGGGACCGATGGACGCTTCGGCGATCACCGGTGAACCGGGAACGTTGTCGTTCAGCCAGTCAATGGCGGCCCGATCGTCCGCGAACGCGAGCTCGGGCACGCCATCCGCGCCGTTTACGCTGATCGTGCCGCTGTCCATCCAAGCCAACGCGTTCAGCGTGCCGGGGCTCGCGCCTTGCTCGAACCGCTGATGCAGTCTCGGCAAGGTTGCGAACAACGGATAGGATAACGAGCCAGCGATGATCACGGCGGAGACGACGAGCCCAGCCCGGGCCCAGCCCTGGCGAGTCACCACGCCTGGCTGAAGGACGGCGGGCGACCGGTGTGGCCGCTGGCCGAGGAAGCACGCCTCAAACAGCATTCGCGTAACCAGAGCCGCCCCGGCGAGCGACAGCAGAACCCATATCTGGTTGTAGAACTTGAAGACGGTGTTCATTCGATAGGCCGAGGTTTCGACCAAGTCGTCGGCGATGAAGACGATCTCGGTGCCGGCGCCCACCGATGTCGCCGCTAACACCAGCAGCGAGACGAACCTCGCGACCACCGTGGCTTCAATCAGCCAAACGACTAAGGCGAGACTGGCAATCAGCAAGAAGCCGGTCAACACTGGCTGCCGAAGCGCCAGGAGCCCAAGGGTGACAAAGAAGAGCAGTGCCGCCACGAGCAGAAGAGCTGAACCGAGGATCGACGGAGCGCCGGCGACTTGGCGTCGCGTCCAGATCACAAGCGCCACCAGACCACCGACCAGCAACAACAGAGCCGTGAGGATCGCAGGTACTACGTCCGGCTCGACTCGGGCCGCGAGGTTGACCAGGAGTACGGTGAAAAGTACGATCGCCATGGCGAAGGCCGGTTGTCCAATGAGCCATCCGGTAGATTGCCGTCGGGGGGGCGCGAGCAGGAACAGACCGACCATGACGATCGCGAGCAGACCGCCGAGGTGGCTCGCGGCTTCAACATATGGGGTCGGTTCCCGGATGAGCCCCAATGAGCCGAACAAGGCAAGATAGTGGTCGTGAAATGGTCGGAAGATGAGGTAGGCGCCCGCTGCCAGCAGAAACGACGCGCTTCCCACCCAGGCAACGCGCGGTCGCCAGGTGGAGATGGGGCGAGCGCCAACGATGATAGCGCCAATCGCCAGCGCGGCATAAACTGGCACGTCCCAGGCATTGGTCGGAAAGAGCGAGCCAAGGACGAGCATGAGGAGGGCAAGTTGAGCGGCAAGCCGAAGCTTCCACGGCGCGCGCTGGGTTCGGGCCAGATGACGGAAGCCATCACTCGACGTTTGAGCCAAGCTGTACGAGAGACCGATCGCGAGCACGGTCATCGGCAGGGCGATGACATGGGCATGAAGGTCGGCGTACAGCGCGGTGAAGTAAGGGAATTCGGTAATAGCACCTTCGATCGCCCGGCTTCCGGCCCAGACCCAGTCGAGGAATGAACCAAAGTCTAATTGGCCCCCGCTGAGGAGCCGACCGACCGTGGTCAAATTCCCAACGGCCAGTACGAGCACGACACCGAGCACGCCGCCGGGGATGGCGAGGCGGGTTTGTCGCGTCAGGTCGCGGCCGAGCGTGGCCGCCACGGAGAACGCGCCCGAAGCCAGGAAGGCGACGATCGTGGGTTGAGCGAGGTTGAAGCCGATCTCGGCGGGGATACCGGTCAGCTTCAGACAAAAGGCGATGAGATAGAGGCCGTAGTAGTAGTAGTTGATGTACCCGTCAGCGTACCACGGGTCGTACGGGGGAAAGTGGGCGCTCCGCAAGGTGGCGTTGAGGTGGGCAAACTCCATCGGTTTCTCGCCGCCCCAAATCGGATGCCAGCCGTCCGGGTTGAGGAAACGAAAGAAAAGAAAGAGGCCGAGTACGATCCAGAACATGACCTCGGCGCCGGCGATGGTTCGGCGTTGGTGAAGGCCCACCGGGCCGCCCCGGCGCCCCAGGAGCACCCAAGCGACGAGGCCGACGGTGGTAGCGGCGACGCCGACCGCCACGGCACGGAACTCGAACACCCGTGCGCTGGCCCCGAGCCAAACGACATATCCCAAGATGAGTAACCCGACAAGTCGTGCAAACCCCCAACCTCGATCGCCAAATCGAGGGAACGCAAACCGCACGATCGGCCAACCGACAAGTTGGAGCACAATCAGTAAGACGACCCAGACCGCCAATGCCGCGACAGAGTTACTGGTGAGCTCGGCGCTCCAACGAGCATCTTCCACAACCGGTAGGTTGCCGACCGGTTCGTCCAGCAGGAGCGAGGCTTGCTCCGGGTGACGAGTTGGGGACCATGGCCGGTCGATCGCCCAGGCCAACAGGAGGTCGAAGTCGGACCGGCTGACGAGACTGGTCTTCTCGTAGATCGTTACCCGGGGATGGTCGTAGTTGATGAACGACTCGTCCGCCAGGCGGTCGTCGAACCCGATTGGACCTAGCCGCGGCGTGACGTGGAATTCGGCGACCTCGGTGAAGCCAAGCTGACCCGAGCGCAACAAGTCGAGGAACCGGATCTGGACCGGGTACCGCCATGGCAAGCGGGGGACCGCGGTCGCGATCCGGTCCGACGATTGCACCACATAGTCGACCTGGTCGAGCGTGTCGTACAGCGCGTCGGCGACTTCCACCGGCGGCGGATCCTGATACAAATTGGTCGTGATGAACTGGTACTGGTAGTCGGTCTCGGACAAACCCGGTCCCAACGAGCTTGGAAGCCGGTCGTCCCAGAGTTCCGCGCTCAGCGTGCTCCCAGCCGGAACGTTGGCGTAGATCCAGCGGGAGGCGGCCAGCCGCGGATGCTCCACCGCGTAGATGTGCTCGAAGGCGATGGTCCAAAGTCCAGATCCGATCAAGAGCAGCGACAACGTCGCGAGCGCCGGGCGCACTCCCCACCATCGCTTCATCAAGGAGAATACGGCGGCTAGGGCAACGCCGGCGGTAACGGCAAAGGCCGGCACCAGCGGTGCCAGGTAACGCAGAAACTTGGTCTCTGGGATCGCGATCACGAGCCCGTACCCGAACAGCCAGCAGAGCAGGATCCACTGACCGGCCGTCGGTTCCCGCCAGAAGCGACGGCCAACGACCACAACCCCGGTCAACGCGAGCAGTCCAGCCACCGGACCGAAGCCCCACCGCACGAACTGCTCGAGCTGATAGACCACCGGCATCGTGCCGATGAAGACCCGGGTGAAGGGGATATCAAACGTCCCGCTGACGATTTCCGCCTGACGCTGAAGGGACACCAGGAATATCCCGGGTTGGGCAAAGACGTACGGCTCGAACGCCGCGAACCCCAGCAGTGCGGCGATGGCCGAGAGGGCGATGTTTCGGGGAACGACATAGAGGGCGTCATTTGCAGCGCCGCCGGTTCGCCATCGTCGCCAGCAATCGTAGAGGAGGGCGGCGCCGATCAGTCCGGCCAGGGCAAACACGCTGCCTTTGGTCGCCATGGCCAGCCCAAACGCCAAGCCCGCGGCGGCAAACCATCGGCTGGCCCCGGACTCGGCGGAGCGGATCGCGCAATAGAGGGTGAGACTGACGAAAAAGGTCAGCCATGATTCGGTCGTGAAGAAATGCGCCAGCTGAATCGACATCGGAGCGAGGGCGGCAAATATGGCCGCGAACAATCCGACGCTGGATGAGAAGACGCGGGAGCCGATCGCGTAGACAACGACGACGGTGAGCGTATCGAACACCGCGGAGAGCGCCCGGCCGACGAGATAGGCACGATCACTGGCATTCCAATTGTCGCCGGTGACCCACCCCAAAATTGCGGCGAACGTGTCCGTCACCAGGAGCGGCAGCGCTCCATAGGGATACTCGCGTAGCTCCCCGGAGTTCGGATCGGCGGAGCGCGGGTTCAAGCCGCTGGCGGCCGGGTCGAGCAGATTGTCCCAATCGGGGGGCCAGGTAAACGAGATCCGCTGGATCAGGACATCTTTCGCGACGTAGAGCTCATCCGGGTGCAGGTTACGGCCGTCGTCCCAATTCAACGCGTAGAGGCGCAGGCCCAGCGCGGCGAGGACGACAATCAGCAACGCCATTACCGTTGCTGACGGCAGGCGGCGCCGTGGGCTCCAACGCGAGGACGAGATGTTGTGCGACGATGGCGATGAGCGTCTGTCGACCGGGTCGATGGTCATGCCGGCTACTTGCACTCCGAGGGATTCATCGATGCGTGTCGTTTTCTTCGGCACCCCGGCGTTCGCGGTGCCCACTCTACGGCGTCTCGTCCATGATAGCCAGTACGAGGTTGTGCTGGTGGTCTCACGGCCGGATCGCCGCGCTGGCCGGGGGCGGCGACTCGCCGCATCGCCCGTGACTCAGGCAGCGACGGAGCTCGGCCTCCGGTGCTTCCAACCACCGAATTTACGTGATCCAGACTCACGGGCTCCTTTACGGGCGGTTGCGGCCGACCTCTTCGTCGTTGCCGCCTATGGTTTGATCTTCGGTCCGAAGACGCTTGCTCTGCCCAGGCTCGGCTGCGTCAATGTCCATGCCTCGCTCCTGCCGCGCTACCGGGGCGCCAGCCCGATCGCCGCCGCTATCCTTAACGGTGATGACGAGACCGGCGTCACGCTGATGCTGATGGAGGCAGGCCTCGATACCGGTCCGATCATCGGTTCAAGACGTGAGCCGATGTCGGCGGTGGACACCACGCAGTTGTTGACCCGGCGACTGGCCGAGGCCGGCGCGGAGCTCGCCGCGAGCGTGCTGCCTCGATATGTCGCCGGGGAGATCCGGCCCACGGCGCAACCGACGACCGGGGTGACGCTCACCAGACCGTTGACGAAAGCCGATGGCTGGCTCGACTGGTCGCTGCCGGGACAACTGTTGGATCGTTCGGTGCGGGCGTTCTGGCCTTGGCCACGAGCCTGGACAACGCTGGAAGGCCAGACGTTGCAGGTCCATCAGGCGGAACCGGTACCAATGTCGCAACCGCCGGCGCCTGGGACGGTGATGGCGGATCGGTCGGAGTTTTTGGTAGCGTGTGGTGAGGATGCGTTGCGCCTGATGAGGGTCCAAGCCGCGGGTGGCAAGCCGCTCGGCGCGGCGGATTTTCTCGCCGGCAGGAGGGACGAGTCGAAAATGCTGGGAATGACGGGCCGGCCAGGACCGCGGCCGCCACTGATCGTCGCCGTGGATGGAGAGAGGGAGCGGTAGAAACAGAACTTTGCGGATAAGTTGAGTTGCCCGCAAAGAACCTGCTCGCGGCGAGCATGCGATACGCTAGCAATCGTCATGGAATGAGCCCTGAGCTGGACGAGGCAACCACCGGAGGATGGGCGTGACGGAATCAATCTCGGCGGCGGCTCCACCGGACCAGATCATCCCGGCGACGGCCCGCGACGGCTATCTGCCCATCGGTGCCTACGCCTTGATTGGAGATACCCAGACCGCGGCGCTGGTGGCCACCGACGGTGCCATCGATTGGCTCTGCCTGCCACATTTTGATAGCCCGGCGATCTTCTGCCGCATCCTCGACCGTGCGATCGGCGGGTTTTTCCGGATCCAGCCAGCGGCGGACGGCGGCCGGTTGCGCTCGCGCCGCGCCTACCGGCCGGACTCCAATGTGTTGGAGACGACCTTGACCGCCGCCGGCGGCACGGTCCGCATCACCGATGCCATGGTGCTGCCCGACGATGGCGCCCGTTCACCGCTCGATGGCACGACCGACGCGCCAGTCAACAGCCGGATCGTACGCCTGCTCGATGCCGTCGCCGGACCGGTCACGATCGAGCTCGAAACGCTCCTCACGTTCGACTTTGCTCAGGCGCGGGCTCAGATTGAGATCGTGTCGGGCGCCGGCGCCATCGCCACCGATGGGCACCGCTTCGTGGCGATCGCCTGGCCTGGAGCGTTATGTCAAATAGAGCCTGGCCGGCTCACCGGATCGCTCCCGCTTGCTAGCGGCGACCGTGCCGTCTGTGTCATTGCCGGCGCCAAGACCCGCGCCGATGCGGTCGCAATGCTGGAGCCGAACGACTGGGCGGCGGAGGTCGAACGGACCGATGTTGCCTGGCGACGGTGGGGAGCCGGGGCCGGGCTTGGCGGCCCCTACCAGCCCGCGATGCGGCGATCGGCACTGGCGTTGAAGATGCTGACATTCCAGCCAACCGGCGCCGTCATCGCCGCTCCAACGACCTCGCTCCCGGAGCGCATCGGCGGCAATCGCAATTGGGATTACCGCTATTGCTGGTTGCGTGATGCCACCTTCACGCTCTACGCCTTTCACCTCATGGCTGATGTCTCGGCGGCCCACGGGTTCTGGCGCTGGATTGCGCATACGTGCGCCGGCACCAACCCGAAGGAACTCCGGATCATGTACGACATTCACGGGTCAAGCGACATTCCCGAACGGGAGCTGGCTCATCTCAGCGGGTATCGGGACTCGCCGCCGGTGCGGGTCGGCAACGCCGCGGCTAAGCAGTTCCAGCTCGATGCCTACGGTGAGCTGATCGATGCTTTTCACTTCTACTACTTGGCGGTCAGCAAGGCCGGTGACGGCGATGAGATCGGGCCGGAGACGTGGCAATTGCTCCGGGACGTCGCGGACTATATCTGTCAGGTCTGGCCGCTACCGGATCAAGGCGTCTGGGAGATGCGGGGTGAGCCGCGCCACTATGTCTACTCGAAGGTCATTTGCTGGGTCGGGCTGGATCGCGCGATCGCGCTGCACGAGCTTGAACCGGAGCAGTTCCGCGGCGACGTTGACCGGTGGCGGCAGAATCGAGATGCGATCCGGGAGGACGTGCTGGAACGAGGGTATAACCGGGAGATTGATGCCTTCACGATGTCCTATGGGAGTCACGACCTCGATGCGGCGACGCTTCGGATGCCGCTCGTTGGTTTCCTGCCCGCCGATGATGCGCGCATGCGGGCAACCATCGAGCGGATTGAAGCGTGGCTGGCGACGGATGGCCTGCTGCGACGGTATGGCGATCATGTCTATGACGGGCTTCCTCCCGGCGAGGGAGCGTTCGCGATCTGCTCCTTCTGGCTCGTTGACTGCTTGCTCGAAC
>JACCYK010000596.1 GCA_013696525.1 Chloroflexia bacterium | reverse complement strand
CGCTCAACCCAGTACGACCAATCATCCAACGCCTGACGTGACTCGTCATCGATGTCGATTCCCGCCAATTGGGCCAGCGGTACAGCTAGATCCCGCTGTTCCCAGCGAGTCATGACGAACATCTCGTGCTCGCACTCGTCTTCGGGCGCCATGCCGACGACCTCGACCTCATCGTCGACCCGAAGGGGAGAGATCACACGCTCAACGCTGCACTTGGCGCGAAACGGGACGCTGACGTTGTTCTCGAGATAGTAGTACCAGCCGAGCGCCTGCTCCTCCGGTTCATACGCGTCGACGATGATCTTCATTGCGATGCGGTCTTCACGCGCTTCATCGAGTGGACGTTGCGGCATGGGACCCCCCTCAGCGATGCTTGCGCACGATCAGTTCAGCCTGCCCGACGCCGCCGGAGCGGATCAACGATGCTCGGCATTGCCGTGGCCGGCACCGTCTCCTCGCTACAATACAAAAAAGTCGGTCGAGATGTCTCGACCGGCGCTCGATTTCTTTTCGACTGACATTCGCTGTTGGTGAGCCGCCAGGGACTCGAACCCCGAACCCACTGATTAAGAGTCAGTTGCTCTGCCAATTGAGCTAGCGGCCCCTCACCAAGCGAAAGTCTAGCAAGGGTGGGAACGGAGTGTCAAACCGGAACGAACGCTCGTTGGGCGCCTGGCGCTGATTCGGGCCTGATCCGAAGACAACGGAACCGCGATGCATTCGCCGCCGTCGCGGCGAGTCATGAGACCGTCGCTGTTAGCTCGGGGTGCAGCGTGTGCCAGGTCGTCGCCTGCTCGTAGGCGTTCGCGATACGAAGGATGGTTGCTTCGTCGAAAGAGCGGCCGAGGATTTGCAGGCTGACGGGGAGGCCCTGGCTGAAGCCGCAGGGGACGGCCAGGCCGGGAATACCGGCCATGTTGGCTGGGATGGTGAAGATGTCGGCCAGGTACATCTGGTATGGGTCGTCGGTCCGGGAGCCGAGGGGGAAGGCGACGGTGGGGGAGGTGGGGCCGGCGATGGCGTCGACCTGGCGAAAGGCATCGTCGAAGTCGCGTTTGATGAGCGTGCGCACCTTCTGGGCCTTGACATAATTGGCGTCGTAGTAGCCAGAGCTGAGGGCGTAGGTACCGAGCATGATCCGCCGTTTGACCTCCGGGCCAAAGCCCTCGCCGCGGGTCCGTTCGTAGGTTTCCCGCAGGGTCGGCGCTTCAACCGCCAGACCGTATTTAACCCCGTCGTAGCGCGATAAGTTGGCGCTCGCTTCGGCCGGCGCCGTGATGTAGTAGGTCGGCAGCGCATACTCGGTGTGGGGCAGGCTCACCGGCACGAGTTTGGCCCCAAGATCGGCGAGTTGCTGGATCGCGGCGGCCACGGCCTCCTGGACAGCGGGTTCCATGCCGTCGACCGTGTACTCCCGCGCGATGCCGATCGTGGTGCCACGCAGATCACCGCCGAGCGCGGCGCGATAGTCCGGGACTGGCAGCGGCGACGAGGTCGAATCAGCCGAATCGTATCCCGCGACCGCCCCGAGCAGCAGGGCGGCATCCTCGACCGTTCGAGCGAAGGGGCCAATCTGATCGAGACTGCTGGCGAACGCCAGCAGGCCGTAGCGGGAGACGCGGCCGTAGGTCGGTTTCAGGCCGACGACACCACAAAACCCGGCTGG
This sequence comes from Chloroflexia bacterium, assembly GCA_013696525.1. Taxonomy (GTDB): domain Bacteria; phylum Chloroflexota; class Chloroflexia; order Thermomicrobiales; family UBA6265; genus JACCYK01. The sequence goes on along the minus strand of JACCYK010000596.1, from coordinate 1,775 downwards.
TTGCCGGATCGAGCCGCCGGTATCGGTTCCGAGCGAGAGCGGGGCCAGCCCGGCCGCGACCGACGCCGCCGGGCCGCCGCTGCTACCTCCCGGCACCCGGTCGAGGGACCAGGGGTTCAGCACCGGTCCAAAGGCGGAGTTCTCGTTCGACGAGCCCATGGCGAATTCGTCGGTGTTGGCCTTGCCGAGGAAAACCGCGCCTTGTTGTCGCAACCAGCTCACCACCGTGGCGTCGTATGGCGATTGGTAGCCGGCGAGGATCTTGGAGGCGGCGGTGGTTGGGGCGTCAACCGTGCAGAGGATATCTTTCAGCGCGATTGGGATCCCGGTCATCAGGTCCGCGTCGCCGGCCCGGACCCGCGCCTCGGCGGCGACCGCCTGCGAGCGAGCAACGTCAGCCATGACGTGCAGGAAGCAATTGAGCGTGCCGTCAATCGCCGCGATGCGGCTCAGGTGGGCCTCGGTCAACTCGATCGCGGAGATTTCCCGGGTGTCCAAGAGCCGCCGGGCTTCGGTCGCGGTCAGCCAGTTGAGCTCGTTCATGCCGGATCGTCGTTCCCGGTCAGGATGGCATGGACCTCGAAGAAGCCGTCCCGTTGCCGGGGCGCATTGGCCAGGAGCGCATCGCGGGGCAATGAGGGACGGACTTCATCCGCCCGCATGACGTTCGTCAGCTCGACGACCTGGGCCGTCGGCGCGATTGCCGCGGTGTCGAGTTGATTCAGGGCGGAGATGTGATCCAGGATCGACGATAGTTGCTCGCGAAGCCGCTCGCGCTCATCCCCGGCCAGCCCAAGCCGGGCCAACGTCGCAACATGATCGACTTCCGCGAGCGAAAGGTGCATCTCGGCTCCTCAGCGATCACGATCGAGTCTCGGCGGCGGAACGCGTCCGCCCGCCGGACGAGGCGAGTCTAGCATAGGGTCCATTGGGTGTACGTCCTGCATTTCCGGCGCCTCACTGGCGGTGGTGTCTCGGGCGTCGGTATCGGCTGGCGAGGCCAGAGACAAGCCGGCGGCGGTCCCACGGGCGGCACACCGGCTGCTTCGGCCGACGGCTGGTATATACTGGATGAGCCGACGATCGCCGAAAGCTCCGTGTCTGTCGTCAGCCAGGCCGATGCCCGTCCGGCCGCCGTTTGTCTGAAGCGAAGCTCCGAGGCAATCATTCTGAACGTGATACCAGTCAGGACGGTGATGGGTCGGCGTGGCGTGGGCGGAGTACAACAGCGATTAAGTGACCGGGCGCCTCGACGTTGCCCCCGGTTTCTCCTAGCGTTGGCTGGCTTGGTCCTCTTGACGGGTTGTGTCGACGACGAGGCGGAACGCCAATTTGCCAATGACCCGCGGCAATCAGCGGCCCTCCCGACCACGATCCCAACCTGGCCGGTCCCGTCGCCACGGGCCGCATCGCCGGCGGCGTCACCCGTTTCCGCCGAGCAATTGCTGCGAACCCGGGGCGCCGCGGGCCGGTTCTATTTCCTGGGGGCGGGAAACGTCTGGACGTTAGCGCCGAATGATGGCGGTCTGAGCTCAGTCTTTGTGCCGCCGGCGGGAGCGTCGATTCGGGCGATTGCATCGTCCCCCAGCGGCAATCGCGTGGCGGCGATCGTGGCCCGCCCGATCGATGGGGCGGAGACGGCCGACCTGGTCGTCCTGACCCTGAGCGGGGAGGAGATTCATCGGTTCGAGGGGATTGATGGCCTGGCGCCGGAGTCAGCCGTGGAGGTGGTTTCCTTAGACTGGTCGCCCCAGGGAGATAACTTGCTTGTGGCC
>JACCYK010000568.1 GCA_013696525.1 Chloroflexia bacterium | reverse complement strand
CCCTGCTGGGTGGTCGTCACGCCGGATGGCCGGTATGCCTACGTCGCGGCCTTCGGCCCTGGCCCCATCGCCCAGGTCGCGTCCGAAGACTCACGCCGCGGGGTCATCTCCAGCTTCCGGATCGGGGCGGACGGCGTGCTCGAGCCACTCGATCCGCGGGCCGGCGATGCCGGCGTCGGCGTCTCCGACATCGCGATGACCGACGACGGCCGCTACCCTTTACGCGATCAACAGCTTCGAAGGCACGATCAAAGGCTTCGCCGTCGGCGACGACGGCAGCCTGACGATGATAACCGCCGTTGGCGGTCTGCCGCTGAATCCGTTCGCCCCGCTCAGCTCCGGCCTGGCAACCCGCGACAATCAGTAGGCCGCGGGTTTTCAATGCTCACGGAGGGCTCGGAGCGACGCCGCTCCGAGCCCATCAACCGTCGTGACTCGTGACACAGCGCTCCCCACGTCGCCATCGTAACGAATCGAATCCGACCGCCACTACACAAACAGGCAGGGACAGATTGGTCCCGGCAGGAGTAGGCATGCGAACGTGGCCCGTGAGCATACCTCCCCGGAGGTGCTCCCACGCCGCCCGCCCCGCACCGAAGAGAGGAGGCCCTTGCCACGGCTTGGCCCGTAGTCCAGGGCGCCATCGTTTGCTGCCCACTTTGCAACGGGTCATCCCATCCACGGTTCACGGCCAGTAGACCCGCCGCGGTTGGCAGGTCATCGCAACGGTCAGGAGACCAACTATGAGCCGAATTCATCCGCGCGGCAGCAAGGTCCGCTTTACCACACTCGCGAGCATCGTGCTCGGGCTAATCATCGTTCTTGGCGGGGTCCCCGCGGTCTTCGCCCAGGACCCAACCCCGGAGCCAGCTGGCATTGACGAAGTCGTGCCGGCACCAGCGTCGATTGGCACCGACATTCCCTTGACGTATTTCGGCCCGCCACCCTCCGAGGTCCAGAAGGAGTTGGTCGGGCCGGTCGAGCTGCTGCGGGCCGGCGAGATCGATATGGAGGCGGGCACGGTCACCCTGCCGCTCTACCGCGGTCAGATGACTGACGGCACCATCGTCTGGTATGTCCTCACCGACACCACGGATGAGGCGAACGCCGAGGCGCTGGGGCTCAATCACTCGGCGAAGCTCGCCTATGCCAATGTCGACGGGGGCGTCCGCTCCGCGACTCTGGAGAACGATCTGACGCTGACGTTTGACGGCGGCACGGTCGACTTCTCCCCCGAGCTGCTCGTCTCGCCGGGCATCGGCGAGAACGCGTTCCCGCCCCTGCTGGCCGAGCCGGGCTCGATCGGCGACGACGCCTACTCGCCGCTGGTTCTGATCGAGAACGCCGGCGGCCACATCTACAACGCGCCGATCGTCGCCTTCGGCAACGAGGAGGACGAGCTCGCCTTCTGCGATGGCGACGTTGACCACGGCCTGGTCCACGACCGGGTCACGGCCATCTGCCCGGACGAGATGACCGTGACGATGTCGATGGTCATTGGCTTCAGCTTCGCGCGGCCGGTCTTCTACATGAGCTTCGAGGCGTCGGACCCATTGGTCGCGACGCTGGAGCAGGCGACCTTTGCCCCGGCAATGGCCAACATCCAGGTCGGCTTCGACGATGGCGCCTTCAGCGCCGTGGAGCGACTGTTCGTCACCGCGAATGGACCGACCGGCGCCGACAACCCACAGCGTCAGGGCCTCGATAGCGCGCTGATGGACGAAGGCACCGGCCCGCTCAACGTCTTCGGCGGCGTGCCGACGATCGCGCTCGACTACAGTCCGCTGTGGGACCTCAATCTCGGCGTCTGGACCGATGAAGCGATTGAGCTGGGCTATCGCTCCCGCCTGATCGACGAATTCCAGATCCTGGCGCTGGCCGAGAAGGGATTTCTGACCGGTCCGGACGGTGGAGAGTACGGCTCGACCGGCTTCATCATCAACTGCCCGATCGTGGCCCGGCTGCTGTAGGCTCGTCCTCCGCTGACCGTGTCGACCCCTGCAGGATAGTGTGGCCAGCCGCCGAGCATCGTCTGCCTGGTGGCTGGCCGCTGTCGTGCAGGCGTTCGGGCATCGATCACGGTGCGGCAAGGCGCTTGCCA
>JACCYK010000546.1 GCA_013696525.1 Chloroflexia bacterium | reverse complement strand
CTGGGCCAGCGACGACCGGAGCTCACCGAGGTCGCGCGGGGTGGCGATCCGAGTGACCGCGCGATTGACCAGGCGCTCAAGGTCGCCGACCGCGGACAACTCTCGCCGGAGCGTCGAGCGGGCCAGGGCGTCGCCATGAAAGCGCGTTACCGCCTCCTGTCGTTCCCGCAGCGCCGCCAGATCGAGCAGCGGCTGGCCGAGCCAGCGGCGCAACAAGCGAGCCCCGAGCGGGGTTCGAGTCTGATCGAGGACCGCGACGAGACTATGTTTGCGCTCGCCCCGTGAGCTTTCCAGCAGCTCCAGGTTTCGCCGTGTTTGGGCGTCCAGGGTCATGTAGTTGTCGACCATGTAGGTGGCCAGGCTCGTGAACTGCCGGAGGTCGGAGCGCTGGGTATCCGCCAGGTAGTCGAGCAAGCCGCCGGCGGCGCGGATGGCCAGCGGTTTGCCGGCACAGCCGAACCCATCGAGGGACTCGACCGCGAAGTGCCGCCGCAGGTGGTCGGTGGCGCGATTGAGCCGCCAGCGCCAGGCGTCGGTCTGGCTCTGGCTGAGGCCGTCCGGCAGCCACAATGAGCGAGGGAGCGGCGCGTCATCAGCCATCCCGGCCGCGAGGACGACCTCGGCCGGACCCAACCGAAGCAACTCACGGCCGATGGCGAGGAGGGTTTCTTCCGCCGTACCCGTCGTCAGCTCGGTGGTCGCGAACTCGCCGGTCGTGATGTCGGCGTAGGCTAAGCCGGCCCGGTTGCGATCGAGCGCGATCGCCGCGATGTAGTTGTTGCGATGGGCATTGAGGATGGCCGGATCGACCACGGTGCCGGGCGTGATGACCCGCGTCACATCACGGGCAACGAGGCCGCGCCCTTTTTGCACCGCACCGATCTGCTCGCACATGGCGACCTTGTGGCCGGCGGCGATCAGACGGGCGATGTACCCATCGGCGGCATGATGCGGGATGCCGGCCATGGGGACGCGGAGCCCCTTGCCCATCTCCCGGCCGGTGAGGACGATATCGAGCACCGCGGCCGCGATCCGGGCATCCTCGTCAAAGGTCTCGTAGAAATCGCCTAGCCGGAACAGCAGGATCACGTCCGGGAACCGGCGCTTGATCTCCAGGTACTGGCGACGGAGCGGAACGACCGGTCCCATGGCTGCCGGCGATGGCGATTCGATGGGCACCGCGTCGGGGGCAATCTTGTCCCGGCCGGTCTCTCGCACCTGCATGTGTCCTTGGTTCACCGCTGAGCCGGTACGGGCGGGGATGATGAATCCTACGCCACGGCCCGCGGCGGAGCAAGCGCACTATCGGTCGGTGATTCGGGTAGGATGCAGGCCGACCGAGCGGATGCTCAATCAAGTCAGGGGAAGGAGCCGAGGATGGCCAAATTCGCGGTGGTGATCGAGTTCCCGGATCCGGAGCGGGTGAACGAGGTGCGGCCGAAGCACCGCGAGTATCTCGCGAGCCTGCTCGGCCAAGGAAAGCTCTACGCCACGGGCCCATTCGTCGACAACACCGGGGCGCTCCTCGTCTACGATGTCGCCGACGAGGCCGAGGCCCGCCGGCTCGTGGCGGAGGATCCCTACGGTCAGGAAGGGGTGGTCCGGGTGGTATCGGTCAAAGAGTGGAACGTCGTCATGGAAGGAACGGCGGGTAAAGGGGCCGGACAGCCCTGAGCGCGAACGATCCCGCCGGCATGCCGGCGGGATCGTGAACCGCATAGCGTGAACGCGGGCCGGATTAAAGTTCCTGGTGATAGGCGAAGAGGCGGTCGCCGTCGAGCCGGCGGAGCTTTTGCAACGCCTCGTTTTCGATTTGACGGACTCGCTCGCGGCTAATCTGCAATTGCTCGCCGACTTCGGCCAGGGTGTGCTGGTGGCCGTTGCCGAGGCCGAACCGGAGCTGCAGCACCAGCTTCTCCCGCGCCGTCAGGGTGTCCAGCGCGGCGTTGACGTCGCGCTTGAGCATCGACTCGCTGGCGGCTTCGTACGGCGTTTCGGAGACCTCGTCCGCGATCAAGTCGCCCAGGCTGGTCTCGTCCTCGCTGCCGATCGGCGTCTCTAGCGAGATCGTGCGTTGCGCCGCCTGGACAATCTGATGCACCTTCTCCGGCTGCACCATCATGGCCTCGGCGACTTCTTCCGGCGTCGGCTGGCGGCCTAGCTCCTGGGCCAGGGCGTTGAGCGTCTTCCGGTAGCGGGAGATCGAATCGCCCATGTGGACGGGCAGCCGGATGGTCCGGCTTTGGTCGGCGATGGCGCGAGTGATCGCCTGACGAATCCACCAGGTCGCGTAGGTGCTAAAGCGGAAGCCTTTCCGCCAGTCGTATTTCTGAACCGCGCGCATCAGCCCGATGTTGCCTTCCTGGATCAGATCGAGCAGGGTGAGGCCGCGATTGACGTAGCGCTTGGCGATGGACACGACGAGCCGCAAGTTGGCCCGCACGAAGAGCTGGGTGGCCGAAAGGTCGGCGTCCTCGACCCGCTTCGCCAGGTCGATCTCCTGGGCGTGGGTCAACAGCGGCGTCTCGGCAATCTCACGCAGATAGAGCCGGACGGGGTCATTAATGAAGTTGGGATCGAGACGTTGCAGGACGTCGAGGTCTCGTTCGAGGTCGACCTCTGGCTCGACCGCGTCGGCCATTTGGGTTTTGATTTCCTCGGGAAGCTCGACGCGCTCCTCACTGACGCTGCTTTTCACCAGCTCGTCGATCTTTTCCATCCCATAGGTTTGCATCGAGTCACTCATCTGGCACAAACTCCTTAGCGGGGCGGCGGCGCTTCGCACTCAGTGCTCGCGTCATCATGCTGAATCCAGGGCCGGGTTGTGAAGGAAGCCGCCGCCGGTGTTTAATTGCGCACACCCATCGCAAGATGGGGTCCACGTCAACGACAAGAATGAGGCACACACTCCTCCAACCCGCTACCAACTCCTACGTTGCGGGAGCGTAGTTGGATGCCTCACCTCGCATCATAGCAGGTCATGTGCTAAGGTTCATCCCCTCTTTTGGGAAATCGGCGTTGTCATGCTCCGTTGCGCCGGGGCGCGAGCCAACGTTGATCGTCGTGTGCGTTACGTCGTCGGTTCCGCGCGGCGTCCATGAGCGGGTTCGTTGTCAACCGAGGATCAGTCGAGGACAATGCTAGCCAATGGCAGAGGTTCGACCGCTTCGAGGCGTTCGCTATAATCCGCGACGCCTGGCGAATATCGGCAGTTTGATCGCTCCTCCCTATGACACAACGGATGCCGCTCAGATCGCCGGTGATGCTGCTCGCTCGTCCTTCAATATTGCCGAGCTGGAGAACATCGACCTCGGCTCCGGGACAGACTCCCATCTCCTGGCCGCGACCCGTTATCGGGACTGGCGACACCGCGACGTGCTGATTCAAGACGAGATTCCCAGCTTCTACCTGCATGAGCATAGCTATCGCGATGGTGAGCAGCACCGCCACCGCCGCGGCCTCCTCGCCCGGGTTCGGCTCGCGGACTGGAGCGAACGGGTGATCCTGCCGCATGAAGGAACGATGCCCGGTCCTCGACACGAGCGGCTGGCCCGCCTGCGAGCGGTCCGGGCGAACTTAAGCCCGCTCTACCTCCTCTACCAAGACGAATCGGGTGACCTGCAACGGACGCTGACGACCGCGATCGCCGGCGCCGCGCCAATTTCGTCCGGCGTGGATATCAAAGGCGACCGTCACCGGCTGACGCGAATTGATAGCGACGACGTCGGGCAAACGGTGTCGGAGTTCTTTTCGAACCGAACGCTGTTCGTCGCCGACGGCCACCACCGGTACGAAGCGGCCCTTGCCTACCGGGATGAGCGGCGGCGGGCCGGCAGCGGCGAGACGGCGCCGAGCGAGTACGTGTTGGCAATGCTGGCGGACATCAACGATCCCGGCGTCTCGGTCCGGCCGACGCACCGCGTGATCAACCACCTAGCGGGCTTCGATGTCGTCGATGTTCGGCGGCAGTTGGCCGAACTCTTCGTGGTCGAGACCAGTGAGACATCCGTGGCGGGACGTGGTGACCACATCGTCTGCGAGCTCGTTATTGCTGGCGAGAAATATCCCTGGCGCGTTTCGCCCCGGCAAGACCGATCGCATGAAGCGCGCCTGCCCCGGAATCGGAGCCGCGCCTGGCGGGATCTCAACGTCGCCATCGCCGACAGTATTCTTCTCGAGTCTATCCTGGGGCTGGGGTCCAGCCAGCTGCCAAACCACGTTTCCTACACGCACGATGCGAACGTGGCCCGCGAGGCGGTTGGGAAGGACGACGCGCTATTAGCGATCATCTTTGAGCCGCCCTCGTTGTTGGCGCTCGCCCGGGTGGCCGCGGCGGGGGACAAACTGCCGCCGAAATCGAGCTACTTCGATCCGAAGCCGCCAGCGGGCCTGGTCATCAACGATTTAAGTCAGCCCTGAGCCCGCACGCCGATCGCGCATTCCAAGCGAACGCGACCGGGCAGCCGACGATTCGGCTGCCCGGTCGCGGGTATGCGAGCGGAGCGGCGGGAGCGGGCTACCCGCAGCCGCAGCCGTTCGCGGTGGTTTCGTTGGCGCCGCTGTTGAAGGAGTGGCCGCAGGCGCAGCCCGACACCGCGTTCGGGTTGTGGACCGTGAAGCCGCCGCCCATCAACGAGTTGACGTAGTCGACTTCGGAGCCGGCCAGATACATGGCGCTGAAATTATCGACGAAGAGACGGACGCCGTCGGTCTCGATGACCTCGTCGCCGTCCTCGCCATTGTCTTCAATCGTCATCCCATATTGCAGGCCGGAGCAGCCGCCGGGAGCGACGAAAACCCGGAGTCCGGCCTCCGGCGAGCCATTGTCCACCAGGAAGCTCTTCAGCTGGCTGGCGGCTTCTTGGGTAATCGTCATCATGTTCGTGGGTCCTCTCCGCACCGATCCGGGTCATCGCGCTGATCGGGATTGATCGTGATCCGATCCTTTCCTAATGATAGTGGCCGCGGCCGGTGTGTCAAGCGCTATTCGGTCCGGTCGAGCTGATGTTGTGGCGCGAAGAAGACCAGCAGCGACAGGTCCTCGGTGATGTCGAAGAAGCGATGGGGGATGGTGGCGCCAACAAAGATGATCGAGCCCGGCCCGACCGGCTGTTCCTCGGCCGCGACCCGGATCATCCCGCGGCCGGACACCACATAATAGACCTCGTCTTCGGCGTGCGGGGTTTGCTCGTCGATGGCGCCGGCCGCCAGGACGTATCGGCCCAGGCTGAGCGAGCCGGCGTTGATGAATTGCTCATAGTCGCGGCCCGATTCCGCTTGCCGGGCGACGATGTCTGCCAGACTGTGAAGCTCCATGGTCCTGCCCTCCAAGGTTGCGTGTCGCCGGCGGGCGGCACGGACGAATCGCGGGTTGCCGGGTGATCCTACCAACGAAGCGTCGAAACTTTCTCACGGGTTTGGACGTATACAGAACGAACGCCTATCCGCCGCCGTGGCGGGCGCTTGCGGTCGAGGGTCGATCAGTGGTAGACCGGAGCGCGCCGCGAGCGATGACGACGGCGGCGAACCGGCCGAACAAGGCGGAGACATCACTTGTCCCAAACCGGTACACCACGCCGCCGCTGCCGCTCGCTCCGATCTCTGTTCCCACTCGTTGTCGTGCTCTGCTCCCTCGCGATCGGCGCTTCGGGCTCGGCCCAGGAGATCGAGATCACGCTCGCTGACGAAATCGATACCGGCTTGCGTGATGTCCTGTTGCAAGCGGTGGTCGAGGATGCCGGCGACGGGCCGATCGAGCTTCGCCTGCTCCGCATGACGTTGCAACCGGGCGGCAAATCACCCTGGCACGCGCACGCCGGCCTCGAGTTTGGCGTCGTTGAGTCGGGCACCATCCGGGTCAAGGTGCGCGGTCTAGCGGTGGTCCGTCCCGCCGACGCGACGGCCGACACCGAGAGCCAGACCGTGCCCGAGAATCTCAATCTCTCGCTCAGCGCGGGTGACCGCATCGCCTACGCTCCGGGGACGGAGATGACCTTCCAAAACGCGGGCACCGAGCCGGCCGTCTTGCTGGCGGCAACGGTCTTTCCGGCCGGGCCGGAAGCGCCGCCGGCGTCGGTCTTTCGAGCCGGTCCCCCCACCGCCGAGGACATAGACGGTATCGAGTCGGTCATCCTGGGACAAGCTATCGTCGCCGAGCTGGCGCCCGGCGCGGTTGTTGTCTTTGAACAGCTTGAGGTTGAGGCCGGCAGCCGGGTGCCGGCATTTCCCGGCCCGGTGTTGATGGCATTGGACGAGGGCTCGGTGGCGGGCTCGGTCCGCGCCGCGGATGCCGGCGCCCCCGGCGATTCGACCTCGGCCAGCAGTGACGATGTGGAATTCAGCCTGCGGCGGGGCGACGCCGCCTTTTTCAGTAGCGGCATGAGCGATGCCCCGCTCGCCGGTGACGGTCGCATCGTGGTCCTCCGGCTTGGCCTGGTGAACGCTCCGACGACGACCGCGCTGGAAACCGCCGCGGCACCGGAGGAACCGGAGACTGAGGACCAGGCGAGCACGTCAATGCAATCGACGGCCGCCGCGACCAGCACACCGGTCGCCACCGCCACCGCCGCGGCTGAGCGCCCAATGCGAACCATTACGAGCCGGTCGACGCCGACGCCCGTGAGTGAGATCGCGACCGCGAGTACCCCCGCGGACGAGCCGGCCGCGCCAGCATCACCGTCCGATGACGAATCGACCGCGGGACTCTACCCAGCGGTCGGAACGGTGCTGGCGGTCAATGATAGTGAGGTGCGGATCCGGGCCGAACCGAGCCTCAACGGCGCCATCCTGGCTGGGCTGAGCGCCGGACAGCTCGTGGTCGTGCTGGGTGAGCCGGTCGATGCCGACGGCTACATCTGGTACCCGGTGCAGGACGTGGTTGCTCCCGACCTGCAAGGCTGGGTGGCGGCGCCCTTCCTCGATCTTGCCGCCACGCCCTAACCAGGAGCGAAGTTAGGCGAGCAGCGTTTCCGCCCGCTCGCGGATCATCTGCTCGATCTGGCCCCGGAACGGCACCGCCGCGAACGGGATATTCCCATTCAGCTTGACTTCGCCCGGCAGGACCGAAAGCGTGCCGGAGAGACGCAGGCCCATCGCCGTCAGCGAGAACTCGCCGTCATTGCCGGTCCACGATTCCTTGAGATCGGAGACCTGGTCGCCGTACTGCTGCTTGAGGTCGCCAAGGAGACCCTGGATCCGGCGGAGGGCTTCGTCCGGCGGCAATTGATGGGGCACGGACATGGCAAATGACGGCATCGCCATCCTTTCTGAGAGCTTGAGAGCGGACGAAATCCTGATCGCCGGATCGGCTAGTCGGCGACCACCGCCAGGTCGACGCTTTCTCGCTCCTCGGCCGGGGTGAGCCGGAAGTGATCCATGGTGAGGCACTCGGTTGGGCACCAATCGACGCACAAGCCGCACCGAATGCAGGCCCGCTCGTCGATGATCATCGCCGCCGCGTTCGGGCCGAGCTCGGCCCGCGCCATGGCCGCCATCTCCTCATCGTTGTCGATGGAGTGGATGCGCTCCAAGGAAATCATCTCGATGCATGAGTGGGGGCAGACATCGGCGCAGGAATTGCACAAGATGCAGCGGTTGCCGTCGATGAAGATGTTGAGCTGGCACTGGAGACAGCGCTTCGCTTCCTCGAACCCGATCGGCTTGGTGTATCCGATCTCGACTTCGAGCGTCGTATCGCCCGTGTCCAAGCCGCGGGAACCGAGCGGCAGGGCCGGCATCATTTGGCGGCCGACGCCCGCGTAGTTGTCGCCCCAGACCAGGCGGCGGCTCATCGAGGTCAGGCTCCAATCGGCGATACCTTCCGACACCAGCGGGTTCGGGGTGGCGACGAACTCGGTCGGCACCCGCGTGATCTCGACTTCCTTCACCTTTGGCAGCGCCCCGCGGACCTCCTGGTCGATGAAGTCCGCCACCCGGCGCCCCTCGCCGATCGAGGAAATGAAGTTGGTTGGATTGACCACGTAATCGCCCGCCGCCCAAACATTCGGCAATTCCGTCTTCAGGTGCTGGTTCAGCAGGGGGACGCCACGGCGGTCGGTCTCGACCGGAATTTCCCCCAGCAGCCGGTTGTCCTGGCGCTGCCCGATCGCGACCAGCACCATGTCGCACTCGACCACGAACTCGGAGCCGGTCACCGGCTCCGGTCGACGCCGGCCCTTGGCGTCGGGCTCGCCCAGCTCGTTGCGGACCATCTCGACGCCGATGACCTTGTTGTTCTGGTCGCCGATGACGCGGACCGGCGACACCATGTACATCAGCTCGACGCCTTCCAGCTCCGATTCCTCGAGCTCCAGCTCTTCGACCGGGATCTCGGCGATGGAGCGCCGGTAGGTCATGATCGAGCGTTCGGCCCCCATCCGGAGCACGGTGCGCACGCAGTCCATCGAGGTGAAGCCGCCGCCGATGGTGACCACGTTGCGGCCGACCCAGACGTCTTCCTGGCCGAGGTTGACATCCTCGAGGAACTGAAGGCCCGAGACCACGCCGTCCAGATGCTCGCCCGGGACGCCGAGCTCTTGCGGGATTTGGCAGCCGGCGGAGATGACGACGACATCGTGGGTATCCGACAGCCCCCGCAGCGTTACATCGCGGCCGACTTCGGTGTTGTAGCGGATGTCGATCCCGAGGTCCGCGATCAGCTCGACTTCTTCCAGGATGACGTCGCGAGGCAGGCGCCATTCCGGTACTCCTGACCACATGACGCCGCCGGGCACCGGGTAGCGCTCGAAGATCGTGACCTGGTAGCCCTTGCGGGCGAGCTGGCGAGCGGTGGTTAGGCCATTGACCCCGGCCCCGATGATGGCGACCGTCAGCCCGTTCGGCGGCGGTGGCGATTCGTGTCGGGTCTCGCCCCTATAGTCGGCGGCCACCCGCTTCAAGTAGCAAATCCCGATCGGGGCGTCGATCTCCTTCCGGCGGCAGGCGTCTTCGCACGGCCGGGCGCACATCCGGCCCAGGCAACCGGGGAAGACGTTGCTCTCGCGGTTCAGCTCAAAGGAGTCGGCGTACCGGCCGTCGGCGATCAGCGCGATGTAGCGAGAGATGTCGGTGTGCGACGGGCAGGCGGTCATGCACGGGATATTGTCGGAGAACCACTGGGGATCGCCGGTATAGATTGGATACCGTTTGCCGGCGCGGATGGTGAATGGGTTGTAGAACGAGGCATCGACGAAGGCCAGCAGGCGGATGCGGCGAGTGTCCTCGACCTCGATGTCATCGAAGCCCTGACCGGCAATGCCGTAGGCGGCCAGATCGCCGGTGACGGCGTCGACCTCGGCGACATCCATCGGCCGGAAGCGATCGGCGGGCGAGCCGCATGACGGGCAGATATCAGGCGGGGTCGCCCCTTCGTGGATCCACCCGCACACCTTGCAGCGAAACATGGCCGGGAACCTCTCAGGGATAGCACTCAACGGCGATCACATAACAACGCCGCCGGAAGTCCGGCGCCTTCTGGTCGAGTATACAACCCTGATCCTCGCCGGCAATGACTGGTTCGCGATGCCTGGGCAGCGGTGCCGGACCGGAATGAGTCGCCGCCGGCCGCTCCGGCAGGGGAGCGTCGTCGGGCCGACCAATCATTGGCGCTTGAGCACCTCGGGATTGACGATCTCGGGCGGCATCTCGCCGTCCAAGACGGCCAGGAGATTCTTTGCCGCCAGCGCCGCCATGTTGTCGCGGGTGGCGACCGTGGCCGACGCGGTGTGGGGAACGACGATGGCGTTCGGCATCGTGATCAGCGGATGATCCGGGGGCAGCGGCTCGGGGTCGGTGACATCCAGCCCGGCGGCCCAAATCTCACCGTCCCGGAGCGCCGCCACCAGCGCCGCGGTGTCCACCACCGGGCCACGCGAGGCATTGACCAGCACCGCTTCCGGTTTCATCAAACCAAGCTCGCGGGCGCCGATCAGGTGGGTCGTCTCCGGAGTCAGGGCGACATGGAGCGTGACAAAGTCAGACTCTCGGAGCAGGTCATCAAGCGGACGAAACTCGACGCCGAATTCGGCGGCGCCCTCGTCGTCTTGATGGGTGTCGTAAGCCAGGATGCGCATGTCGAAGCCGCGGGCCCGGCGCGCCATTTCCTTCCCGATCCGGCCGAAGCCGACGATGCCGATGGTGGCGCCGTGGATATCACGGCCCAACAGCAGGGTCGGCCCCCACGTCTTCCACTGGCCGGCCCGGACATACTCGACGCTCTCGACCACCCGGCGGGCGGCGGCCATCATGAGGGTCCAGGCGAAATCCGCCGTGGTTTCGGTGAGGACGCCGGGCGTGTTGCAGACGGCAACGCCGCGCTCGGTCGCCGCCTCGACATCGACGTTGTCGTAGCCGACGGCGAAATTGCTGATCACCTTCAACTGCGGCTCACGATCCAGCACCGCGCCGTCGATGACATCGGTGAGCAAGGTGAGGGCGCCGGCCGCGCCCGTCAGGAGCTCGCCAAGCTCCTCCGGATCGGGCGGCATTTCTTCCTCCCAGAGCCGAATTTCGGTCCGCTCACGGAGGACGGAAAGACCCGCCTCGGGGATGATGCGGGTGACTGCTACCAGTGGTTTGCCGGCCATGGTCCTGCTCCTCTTGGCGGTTCGACGACGTTCGCGCGACGGCTTTGGCGCCGATTGTCGCCGAGAGTCGGCCTAGAGGAAAGTCCCGTGGCGCTCGGGGGCGCCCGGTGCGGTACCATGCGCGCGGACCGAGCTGGATCGCCGCAATCGTTAGCCGGGCAAAGGTGACGGTGATGTATTTCAAGCAGTTTCTCGACGAGCGGTGCGGTTGCGCCTCGTACATCATCGCCTCGCGCCAAACGCGAGAAGCGGCGATTGTCGATCCCGCGGCCAACATCGAGCAGTACGAGGAGCTGATCGAGCAACGCGGCTTCCTGCTTCGCTACGTGATCGACACCCATGTCCACGCCGATCACATCTCGGGGGCGCGGATGCTGGCGCGGGCCCACGGCGCGGCGTTGATGCTCTACAAGGACGCCCAGGTGTCCTACTCGTTCACGCCGCTAGCGGATGGCCAAGAGCTGAGCCTCGGCCAGTTGAAACTTCGCATCCTCCACACGCCCGGCCACCGGCCGGAGCTGATCTCGGTGTTGGTCGTCAATCCGGAGCGGAGCCCCGAGCCGTCGATGGTGCTAACCGGCGACTCCCTCTTGGTGGGCGATGTCGGGCGGCCCGATTTCGGCGGCGGGGATGCCGGTGACCAGCACGAAAGTGTCGCTCGCTTGTTGACGTTGCCGGATTGGGTGGCAGTGTTCCCCGGCCACTTCGAGGGGCCGTGTGGGGCGGGCATGTGTGGGCGGCCAAGCACGACGATCGGCTTCGAGCGATTGTTCAATCCCCTCGCCAAGCTTGAACGCGATCCCTTCGTCAACCATCTCACCGGCGCCGTGCCGGCCCGGCCGCTGAATATCACCGCGATTGAGGCCACGAATCGCGGCCTGGCCGACCTGCCGTGGGCAATGCTCTCGACTGATCAGAACGTGCCGGAAGTCCCGCTCGATGCGGTCGATCCGCACGCACCCGACGCCCTGGTGATCGATGTGCGCGAACCGCACGAGTACGCGGCGGGGCACATACCGGGAGCGATCAACCTGCCGCAGGCCGACCTGGCAACTCGATTGGCCGAGCTGCCGCGCGACAAGCGGCTGCTGCTCGTGTGCCAATCGGGGTTCCGTTCGCTGCGGGCCGCGCAATTCCTGGCCCAGGCGGGGTTCACCGGCGTCGCCAGCGTCAGCGGCGGCACCGCCGGCTGGATGAACGCGGGCCACCCAATCGCCTTCGGTGAGGCGACGGGACCAGCGCCGCGGATTGTCGAGACTGAATGGGCGCACGCCGGCGGCCACCGGCCCATCGAATCGTCGTAGCTGATCTGAGCGACTACTACCTCCTCGCCCAGCGGTGGATGCGCCGAACACTGGGACTCTGGATCTGGAACATACGGTCTTCGCACTCCGGGAGGCGGGCACCGAGCTCGGGTTTGGTTTGTCTTGGCTGGGCATCAATGGTAGAATTGTCAATGCGAACGAGACTTATTCTCAGGTTCGGGCGAGGGATTGAGGCGATTTCGTGGGACAGGTTCAAGCCGGCTATCGCGATACCGCGCAACGCTCGCTGGTGCTGAGCGTGGTGCGGGGTGCCGACGGGCATTTGACCGCCGGCGAGATTTTCGAGCTTGTCCGGCGGCGCGATGCGCGGGTGGCCTACGGCACCGTCTACCGGTCGCTGCATGTGCTGGCGGAGCATGGCTTGATCCAAGAGCTGACGTTTGCCGACCAGGCGAGCCGGTACGACAAGCGGTCCGACCGGCATGACCATGTCCACTGCACCAAATGTGGGCTGCTGGTCGATGTCGAGGTGCCGGTCGCGTTGATGGCCCACCACGTTGCCGCCGAGCAAAGCGGGTTTCACGTCACCAACCACCACACGGTCTTCGCCGGCTCGTGCCCGGACTGCCGGGCGCGGGCCACCACCTAACAGATTCGGAAGTTGAGCGCCAGGTAGAACGACGGAGGAAGCATGACCGAGTCCACGACGCCGATGTTCGAGATTGAGAACTTGCACGCCTCGATCGACGACAAAGAGATTCTGAGAGGGGTTGATCTTACGATCAACATGGGCGAAATCCACGCCCTGATGGGGCCGAACGGTTCCGGCAAAAGCACGCTGGCCTACGTCATCGCCGGTCATCCGTCGTACGAGGTCACCGAGGGGTCGATCAAGTACTTCGGCGAGGACATCCTGGAGATGGAGCCGGATGAGCGGGCGCGCAAGGGCCTTTTCCTTGCCTTCCAGTACCCAACGGTGATCCCCGGCGTCTCAATGGCGAATTTTCTCCGGATGGCCGTGACCTCGGTCCGCAATGCCCGGGCCGATGCCGCCGCGGTCAATGGCGGCGCGGTCGAGCGGATGGCGCCGCGCGAGTTCCGGCGGCTGATGAAGGAGAAGATGTCGCTGCTGAAGATGGATGACTCCTTCGCCACCCGCTACCTGAACGAGGGTTTCTCCGGTGGTGAGAAGAAGCGAGCCGAGATCCTGCAAATGGCTCTGCTGGAGCCGACGATGGCGGTCCTCGACGAGACCGACTCCGGGCTCGATATCGACGCTCTGAAAGTCGTCTCGGAGGGGGTTAACGCCCTGGCCGGCAAGGAGATGGGCGTGTTGCTCATCACCCACTATCAGCGGCTGCTGAACTTCATCAAGCCGGATCACGTCCACATCATGCTCGAAGGCCGGATCGCCCAGAGCGGCGGGCCGGAGTTGGCTCACGAGTTGGAAGCCAAGGGGTACGAGGGGCTGCGGGCTCAGCACGCCACCGCCATCGCCTAAGACAACGTTGATTTATAGCCGGTGATCGCGCCGGTGTGGCCTGGAATCGAACGGCACATACGGCGTGGGAGGAACAACATGGTTGCGAAGCCACAGATCGACATCGGCGAGTATCAGTACGGGTTCCGCGATGTCGAAGACTACGTGTTCAAGAGCAAGCGGGGCCTGACCCGTGAGGTGGTCGAGGAGATCTCGGCCATGAAGGATGAGCCCGACTGGATGCTCCAGTTCCGGCTCAAGGCGCTGGACCACTACTTCAAGCGGCCGATGCCGAATTGGGGCGCCGACCTCTCGGGCATCGATTTTGACAACATCTTTTACTACATCAAGCCGACCGAGAAGCAGGGGCGGACCTGGGACGAGGTGCCGGAGTACATCAAGAACACCTTCGAGAAATTGGGTATCCCCGAGGCGGAGCGGAAGTTCCTGGCCGGCGTCGGCGCCCAGTACGAGTCGGAAGTGATCTACCACTCGCTGCGTGAGGACCTTCAGGCGCAGGGAGTCATTTTCCTCGACATGGATTCCGGCGTGCGCGAGCATCCGGACCTGGTCAAGCAATACTTCGGGACGATCATTCCGGCGAACGACAACAAGTTCTCGGCCCTGAACTCGGCGGTCTGGTCCGGCGGCTCGTTCATTTACGTGCCGGAAGGGGTCAAGATCGAGGTCCCGCTGCAAGCCTACTTCCGGATCAACGCCGAGAACATGGGCCAGTTCGAGCGGACGCTGATCATCTGCGCCCCCGGTTCGTACGTCCACTATGTCGAGGGCTGCACGGCCCCGACCTATTCGACCAGCAGCCTGCACTCGGCGGTGGTCGAGATCATCGTCCAGGAAGGCGCCCGCTGCCGCTACACCACGATCCAGAACTGGTCGAAGAACGTCTACAACCTCGTCACCAAGCGCGCCGCCGCCTACAAGGACGCGACGATGGAGTGGGT
>JACCYK010000531.1 GCA_013696525.1 Chloroflexia bacterium | reverse complement strand
GACAGGGCGTGACCGGCGGCTGCATCCAGGGTTGTGTCTGCCATGATCGGGTCGACGCCGGCGTGCCGACCGGGGAAACGGCCCGTGTTGAGTTCCCCTTTAGCTGCAACGAGTCAACCCGGCGCTGCCAGGGCGACGACGATTGTGATTTTCGCGAGGGCTGCTTCGACGCTTGTGGCGGTTCGAGCGGCGCCAGCAACGTCTGTCTCCGGCCGTGCGCCTAATGCGAGCGGTGGCGCCGCCCCAGCGGTGTCGCCGCCAGACCGGCTCAACCGGATGTCGCCGTTCCTGCCGGCGCTCGCCGGTGCCGGACCTCGGCTCGGGCAAGGTTTGCCCGGGCCCACGAACTACGTACCCATGCGATTGGAGGCATACCTATGAACGGTCAGCACATCGACGTCATAACGCATCCGTTGGTCGTCTCGACGACCGCTCGTCGTCGCCTCCTGGGCGGCCTGCTCGGTGGCGCGATGACCGTCGCGCTCGCCGGCCGCGGCCCGGCCGTTACCGCGAACCAGGCGACCCCGCCGGCGGCGGGGGAGGTGCCGGCGGTCCTCCAGGAGTGGGCCGCCGGCTGGTCGGAGCATGACGACGGGACGCGGCTGGCGGCTCTCTACACCAAAGACGGGACGCATGAGGAAGTCCCCAGCGGCACGGTCTTCAGCGGGCCGGAGGCGATCGCCAACTACGCCGCCTCCCACTTCGCGGCCTTCCCCGACGTGGCGCTCGAGCTGAGCTCGGCCTTCGTCGCCGGCGATTGGGCGGCGGCGGAGTGGACCTACGGCGGCACCTACACGGGCAGCCTGCCCGGCCTGCCGCCCGGCGCCGGCCAGCCCTTCTCGATCCGCGGCACCGCGGTCTTCGAGCTTGATGGCGACCGGATCCGACGCAGCGCCAGCTACTTCGACTTTTACGGGCTCCTCATCCAGCTCGGCGTCCTCCCCGCGCCGGGGGCGGCAACGCCGGTGCCGTAGCGGTCCGGGCCAGCGCCAAATCCGTGAGCGGTACCGCGATCATTGGCTCTGGTTCCAGCTATCCGCCCGCCCCGGTCAGAGGAAGCGCGGGCGGGCGGATAGTGCGCTCCCACGGCGTCCGCTCACTGCTCGCCGATGATGTCGGCGGCCCAGGCCCGGTCGAATGGCGCTTCCGCTTCGTGCTGGAGGTTGCGTACGCTGGCGGTATCCGCCGCCTCGTATTGGCAGATCATGCGGCGTCGATCGGCCGACCAGTAGCTGCGGAGATAGCGCACGCCGTAGTTTTCGCGGCAGCTCGCGATCCGGCCATCGACGGCCTGAAGCTCGGCTTCCGTCAGCGGCGGCTCAAAACTGCGTTCGACGATGATCAGTGGCATCGACTTTCTCCTTCCTTGACTGGCATCAAGTGTGGCTTGGCGGCGTGGAAGCTCGCGTGGGAATGCCGGGAACGGCGGCCGCGGCGGCCAGCACCGACGATCTGGCCCGCGCGCTTAACCGGCCCGGAACCGTCAGCCCACCGACGAGACGCTGGAGCTCAAGCATGGCCCCCTCGTCGCCGGTGCGGGCCAGCAAGGCCCAGGCGATCGCGATGTCGTTCTGCCGTCGCATCAGTGACGACGCGGTCAACGCCTCGCGCGCCAGGTCGCGCCCGGAGCCAACGTCACCGGCCCGGAGCATCAGCTCGGCCGCGGCATTGAGCGCGTAGGCGAGATAGGACTTGTCATCCACGTCACGCATCCGTTGCAGGGCGATGTCCAACTGCTGCCGTGAGGCGAAATCCGTTGCCGGGAGGGCGGCGAGCGCCTGCATCGTCATCGCGCACGGCGTATCGTCGCCCGCTTGCGTGGCGATCGCGACGAGCTCGGTGCAGCGCGTCCGCGTATCGTCGTAATGACCCTGTTCGAAGGCAAGCATCGCCAGCCAGGTGAGGCACTTGCCCTCCCGCCGCAAATCTTCGGTGTGGCGAGCCAGCGCCAGCGCCCGGGTGAACGAGCGCGTGGCCGGGATCAAGTGGCCATCCCAGCGGTGGAGGAGACCGCGCGCCCATTCGAGCTCGCAAAGCTCGATTCCCAGGGCGTCAGTCACCGCTTCCGCCTCCGCGACCAACGCCCGCGTCCGCGGGATTTGGGTCTCCAACTCGAGCAAGCAGCGGGCGGTATTGGCGAGCTGATGGAGGTGTGTGGCCTGGTCCGTGACCCGCCCGACCCGCGCCGCGCGCAAGGTGCTTTGCTCGGCCTGGGGCCGATCGCCGGCTTCCTGATAGAGCACCGATAAGAGGTAGTGGCCGGTCACGGCAGGGGCGTGGAGGCCGAGCGCCTCCGCCGCCGCGGTCATGGCCGCCACGTCGTTCGCGATCGGCGGCAACGATCGCAGCCCGGGACCCGTGGCCGCCGTGATCCGGATGTTGAGCAGCGCGATCGCGGTTTCCACTTTGAGCGGTCCCCACGGCAGGCGCTCGACGTGGCGGGCGCCGCGCTCGGCAAAGCCGCCGGCTTCCCCATTGGCGAAGAGCCGGAGGGCCCGCTCACCGGCGACCACACAGGCCCGCGCCGCCAACGCATGGTCGTTGCCAAGGGC
>JACCYK010000504.1 GCA_013696525.1 Chloroflexia bacterium | reverse complement strand
CCTAGAGCGAGTTGCGGAAAAGTTGGCGTAGTGGCAGACTTGTCGGATGAAGCAATACCCCGCCGTCCTCCGCGAGCGGCTGCTGCGATTCGTTGACGCCGGTCACAGCCAAGCCGAGGCGGCCCGCACCTATGGCGTCAGTCTGCGCTCGATTACCCGCTGGCGGGAGCAGCAGGCCACCACCGGCGACCTGACGCCGCAGCCCCGCCCGGGCCGCACCCCCCTGATCGGCCCCGCCCACGCGGCGGCACTGGACGCCCAGGTCAATGCCGCCCCCGACGCCACGCTGGCCGAGCACTGCACGACGTGGGCGCAGGCGCACGGGGTCCGGGTCAGCGTGGCGACCATGTCGCGGGTGCTGGCCACGCTCGGGCTGCCGCTCAAAAAAAGTCCTCTTCGCCAGTGAGCGCGATGAGGCGCGGCGCACCGCCTGGCGGGACGCAATCGCCGCGGTGGACCCGGCGCGCTTGGTCTTCGTCGATGAGACCGGGAGCAATCTGGCCATGACCCGGCGCTACGGCCGCGCCAAGCGCGGGCAGCGGGTGACCGGCCAGGTGCCGCGCAATCCCGGTCCCAACGTGACCTTGCTGGCGGCCATGGACCAGGACGGCTGGCTCGGCGAGTTGACCATCACCGGGGCCGTGGACGGCGATGCCTTCGAAGCCTAGGTGACCCGCATCCTGGTGCCCCAGCTGTGGCCAGGTGACCTGGTGATCGGGGACAACCTGAGTGCCCACAAGCGGGCTCGCGCCCGGATCTGGATCGAGGCCGCCGGCGCCGAGGTGCGCTTCCTGCCCCCCTACTCACCCGACTTCAACCCGATTGAGCTGGCCTTCAGTAAGGTGAAGACGTGCCTGCGCCAAGCCGGGGCGCGGACTCGGGCCGAGCTCGACCAGGCGATGACGGCCGCCCTGCTCACGATTACCAGCCAGGATGCCCGCGGCTGGTTCGCCCACTGTGGCTACCACGAAGCAGGCCAACTATTGTGAGAACCGCTCTAATTATGAGAGCACGATTGTGTCGGAAGCTGAAGGGCCACGACGCTCGATGGAGAGTGAGGACGTGTCATTTCTGCCGTGGCCGGTGCGTTCTCAGAAATCGTGGCTACCGGCGGATTCAGTCGAGATAGCTATCAGTATCCGACTTATCTAGCTTTTGGGGCCATCGGCGGTTGCCTCGTAGCTCTGGAATCGTTGCCGGATCAGGGCGCGATTGTCCTGGTCGGACTTGCCGCCCTGATGGACGTAGACCGACAGCACCACCGCGCATTCCGTGCTGTCGAGCCTGAACCATTCATAGACATACCGCAACCCGCTCGATTTGCCGCCAAGAGGCGGGTAGAGGACACGCGCCTTGTAGACCAGCGCGGGTTGATCGTGCCGGGTGAAGCCCAGACCGGAGATGTGATGTTCACGCGTCAGCACTCCGTGCGTAAGAATGTGCTCGATCTGTCTCGCGGCGTCCCAAACGTCCCGGTGCTTCTTGGTAAGCGCATTCAATGTCGTTGGTCGCGGCAAAGAGGCGAAACACCCTCACCGGGCGAAGACCTCATCCTCATCCGGCAGTTCGGTGGTGGCCAGTTCGTCGGCATCAAGCTCCATTGCCCCGTAGGTATTCCGGTAGCCGGCAAGATAGTACGGGTAACGTCATGCAGCTTGATGGCGACCCACGGCGCTTCCCCGTGGGTCGCGGCCGAGATCTGCCGCGTCGAATGGGCTTTCCACCGGCCGACGACCGCGTGGAGGGTCGCCCGCTCCTGCTCGGTGAAGGCATCGAGGCGAACCGGGTCCGTTGGCGCATACCAGTGTTGGACGTACGAGTCCATCACCACCTCATCCCGGCGGACACGGGCGGATTGCTCCAGGCGCGCGATCGCCTCCGCCGCGTCGTCGGGCACCGGTCCCTGCGCTAGCGTCCGATACCGGGCGCCGGTGATCGACTCCCCGTACTGCTCGAAATGATCGAAGTCGGCATAATAGAGCAACTTCATCAGCTTCGTTGTGCCAAGATGCTCGTTATTCGCATGTTGAAGAAAGAACAGGATGGCTTGCTCTAGTTTCTCCGGTCGCAACTCTAGATTGTACGCGCTACGGTCCGCGTCCCGGTTCATCATTCGCTCGTTTCTCGAACTCAAGTCCTAATTTCCGCGACGTACCGCGAACCCAGCCGACGCGCGGTTGCATGAGTTCCTCAGCAACCGGAATTGTACGCCAGCTATCATCCCGATTATGGTCGCCGCGCGGCCGAAGTCAGAACGCTCGAGCCTACAAGGGACATCACGCCCAGAACCATGGCGGCACTTGACATCCCCTGACCAATGTAGTACAAATGTTCTAATCGGCACAGCGACACGGCCGCGGGCCTGGGCAGCGCCCCACCGTGTCCGAGTGCATTCTCTCGGTATCCAGAGCCCGCCCCGTCCCGGCGGTAAAGAACAGGACCGCTCCCCCACTCCACAAGCACATCGACAGCACGGAGCGCACGGACGCGAGTTGAGAAGCGAGATCACTCCAGAATGGCTTGAGTTCCAGATCGTGTTTCGCTCAAGGACTTTGGCTTCACTTGATGTGAAGCGTCAGTGATGACCTCCCTCGGATTGTCCAGCACCACTTCGTGCCGTGGATGGTAGCGGTCGAGCGACGGCCGTGTGCGATAATGCCGCGCATCGGCCAGGCTCGGGGGCGCCATCGCGGGGAGCGCCGCCAGCCGCCGCTCGCACCCGGCGTGGCCCACACAAGGCCCCGGCACCATGGCTTCCCCCGGTTGGAGATGACGATGACGTCCCCGATGTTGGAGTACGCGTTTTTCGAGGGGCGGATCGTCCCCTTCGCCGAGGCGAAGATCAGCATCGGGACGCATGCCGTCCAGTACGGCACCGGCGCCTTCGCCGGCGTCCGCGGCTACCTGGACGCCGATGGCGAGACGA
>JACCYK010000494.1 GCA_013696525.1 Chloroflexia bacterium | reverse complement strand
GTGGGCCTCACATGCAGCACGAGCTCTTTCGCCTGATTCAGCGGGAACGAGAAGCGGAAGCGGTGCTCCAGCGCCTGGCGGCAACCGCGGCGCCACGATCATTCTGGTCCGGCCTCGTCGCCGCGTTCCGAAGCCGGCCACGCATCCAAACCACGAGCCCCGCGCCGGGCGACGCCCGGCCGGCCGTCCTGCGGGGGCGGACCGCCTAGTCCCGGTCACGGCAAAGCCCGCGACAGTTCAGGACAACGTTTCCCAAGCCCCAATCACGATACGTGGCGCGATGATCACGCCGCGTATCGTGGCGTTACCAATTCCCGCACGACCACGACCGCGCCGTGTTGCCTTGATTCAACCGGACGTGAGCCCGCACCAATCGACAGGACGAGCCGAAGCTTGACTCGTCCCGGCCCGACGCGCTGGGTTCATCCCCGAACCGCGACTCAACCACGGACGAGCTGTCCGATCCGTTCGCGCTCGACCAGAACCCGCCGCAATATCTTGCCCGAAGCCGATTTCGGAATGTGATCGACGATTTCGAGCAGTCGCACTTTCTTGTACGGCGCCACCCGCGCCGCAACGAACCCAATCAGGTCCTCTGGCGTTGCCGCTCCCCTAAGGACGACGAACGCCTTGGGTATTTCTCCCGCCTCCTCGTCTGGATACGGGATCACGGCGGCGTCGGCAACTGCCGGATGCGCGAGCAAGACACCCTCCAGCTCGGCTGGAGCGACCTGAAATCCCTTGACCTTGATCAGTTCTTTGAGCCGGTCGACGATGTAGAAGAAGCCGTCCTCGTCAACGTAGCCGATGTCGCCCGTCCGCAACCAGCCCTCGGTGTCAATCATCGCCGCGCTCGCTTGCGGTTGGTTGAAGTATCCCCGCATGACTTGCGGCCCCCGGATCCAGATCTCCCCCTGTTGATTCGCCCCGAGCGCCACGCCAGTTGCCGGATCAACGATCTTTCCTTCAGTGTTCGGGAGGAGGGAGCCAACTGACGCGGACTTGATTCGATTTGACTCCGGGGGACTCATGTGCGTGACCGGGCTCGCCTCGGTCAGACCGTAGCCCTGTTTGACGACACATCCGAGCCGATCCTCACAACCAGCAGCGATGTCGCTGCTTAGCGGCGCGGCGCCGCAGGTGATGATCTTAAGCCGCGAGAGGTCGTACCGTTCCACCACCGGCTGTTTGGCCAGGGCCAGCACGATCGGCGGGGCGAGATATGCATAGGTGACACCATAGGCTTGCATGGTTTGCAGGAACTGTTCGAGCTCGAAGCGCGGTAGCGTGACAACCGTCGCTCCCACGGACAGGGCGTAATTGAGGAGAACGGTCATGCCATAGACATGGAAGAAGGGCAGGATGCCGATGAGAATATCGGCTTCCGTCAGCGGTTCCACGGCAGTGACCTGGACCGTGTTGGCAACCAGGTTGGCGTGCGTGAGCATGACCCCCTTCGGCAGCCCGGTCGTCCCACTCGAATAGGGAAGCACCGCCACGTCGTGGCTTGGCTCGATCGCGATCGCCGCGGCGAGGGCGTCACTATCGTGCAGGTCGGCAAAGGAAGTCGCCCCTGGCGCCTGCCCGATGACGAAGATCTCCCGCACGTTCGACCGCTCAACCGCCGCGACCGCGGGCCCCAGGCAACCAGGGACCGTCAGCAGGTACGTCGCCCCCGCATCGTTGAGTTGCCGTGCTAGCTCATCGGCGGTCAAGGCAGGGTTGGCCGGCGTGACGACACCACCTAGCGAGAGAGCGGCATAGAAAGCGACCCCGAACTCTGGGCAGTTCGGAGCTGAGATGGCCAAGACATCCCCCTTCCGAAAGCCGCGCGCCGCCAGGCCGGCAGCCGTCCGCTCCACCGCTTCGGCGAGCCGGCCGAAGGTGAGGACGTGGCCCGTTACCCCGTCAACGAGCGCCGGCTTGTCGGCTAGTCGCGCCGCGTGGCGCAGGACGAATGGCGCCAACGGCATGTCGGGGATCGTCACGTCTGGATACGGGCTACGAAAGATCACCGCCCTACCTCCCGGCTCGGTCCAGCGCCGTCCCGCGATGGTCGGCGTCATCCCATCCTGGCGCCAGTTGGCCAGCGGCACATCGTCCGGTTGGCGGATTTTCCCGGACGCTGACCGGCGCGCCGCCTACGTACCCCGCGTAGGTGCGTCGGTCAATTCAGGTGAGACCACGCTGAACGGCGATAGCGGCCGCTTCCGTGCGCGAGCGGACCTGAAGCTTGGCCAGGATATTGGAGACGTGAGTCTGGGCGGTCCGGACCGAGATGAAGAGGTCGGCGGCGATCGCCGGGTTGGAGCGGCCGGTGACAATCAAGCGTAAGATTTCGACCTCGCGCGGGGTCAAAGCGAAGCGCTCGGCGGGCGTCGCCGTGGCGGGAACCGCCAGCGCCACGGCGGTCGCGACAGCCCTCGCCTCGGCCACCGCCTCCCGCAACGGCAGGGCCCGGCCCGCCAACCAGGCCGCGTCGACGGCTGCCCCGTTCAACCTTTCCCGAGTCACTGCCACCGCGCGCTCGTGCTGTCCACCGTACCGAGGCATCGCGGCACCAATGTCCTCTCGGAGCGTTGCCGTCGCCCCAAAGAGCCGCGCCGCCTGCTCCCAATACCCGGCTAGGGCGCTGGTGATCGCCAGTCCATTCAGACAACCGGCGATGCGAACATCGTCGCCTTCGATCAAGTGGAGGGAAAGGCTCTCACCGTAGCGGGCGGCGGCTCGCGCGAAATCGCCGCGATCTCGGGCAATCCGGCCGAGGTTGGTGAGCGCATTCCCCGTCGCGAACGCGTTGTCGAGCTCTCGGCTTTTTCGCAGCGACTCCTCGAAGAACGCCTCGGCGCGGTCGAGGTCGCCGTGCTGACGATACGTGACTAACCCTAACGCGTTGATCGCGTGCGCCGCGTAGAGCGTCGCGTCCGAAGCCCGATACAGCTTCAACCCTTCTTCTAGGAGGACTTGAGCCCGATCGTGCTCGCCTTGATCCTCCGCCACCAGCCCGGCGACGTATAGGCCAACGGCGACCTTCGGCATGTCGCCAAGCTGCCGGAAGAGGATAAGCGCGGCGGCGATGAGGTCAGCGGCTCGCGACAGATCGCGTTGCGCCCACGCCAAATATGCTGTTGCCGCGAGTGCCCCGGCGCGGATTGGAGGAGGGGTGCCCGCATCGCTGGCCAGCGCCTGCTCCGCCCAAGTCCGTCCTTCGCTCAGCTGGCCGCTCAGATACCAGAATCGGCAGAGGGCGAACACTAGGCGTTGGGCGACTTCAGCCTCGCCGTGGGCCAGCGCCCAGCCAAGCACCGAGCGCAGGTTGTCGTGATCGGCGTGAAGGCATGCCACCCACCGGCGGTGATCCGCGCCTAAGATGCCTTCGTAGCCCGGCTCCGCCAGTGCCAAACACCAGGCCGCATGGAGTTGGCGCGTCGTCTCCTCCTCGCCACTGGCTGCCAGGCACTCCAATCCGTATTCCCGAATCGTCTCCAGCATTGTGTAGCGCGGTTCGATCATGCCGGCCCTTTCCGAGGCCGGCTCCAGACGCAGAAGGCTCTTGTCGATGAGGGAAGCTAGGAGATCAAGCGTCGTCGATGGCGATGCCACCACTTCAGTTTCAACCGCCAGTCGCTCGCCGCCCGCCACGATCTCTGCCGCGCCAAGCGTGAAGCCGCCCGCAAAGATGGAGAGCCGTCGAAAGCACGCTTGTTCCTCGTCGCTCAGGATGGCGTAGCTCCAGGCGATGGCGCCGCGCATCGTCCGCTGACGGGCCGGCGCGTCGCGCCCACCGCCGATCAGCAGCGGCAACCGCTTCTCCAGCCGGGCCCGCAGTGCCAGCGGCGGCAGCACCTTAATGCGGGCGGCGGCCAGTTCGATGGCCAGCGGCAAACCGTCCAAACGACGACAGATAGCGGCCACCGCCGGGGCATTCTCGGGCGTGAGCGCGAAATTCTCATTGAGGGCTTGGGCTCGCGCCACAAACAGCCGCACCGCTTCCGACCGCATCGCGTCCGCGACCGAGGCCGCGTCACCCTGCCCCGCCAACCCGAGCGGCGGCACCGGGTGCTCGCGTTCACCGGAGATCTGGAGTCGGACCCTGCTCGTGGCGAGGACAGTCAGCTCGGGGCACTCGCCGAAAAGGTCCGCCACGCGTGGGGCCGCGGCTACCACATGCTCGAAGTTGTCGAGCACGAGCAGTTGGCGCTGGCCACGAAGGTGCATCGCGAGCTGGTCGCCGTCCAGTTCCTCGCCAGCGAGGCGAATCCCGAGGGCCTGAGCGATGGCGGAAGGGACCAATCCGGGATCCGTGACTGACGCCAGGCCGGCAAACCACACACCGCCCGCGAAGGCGCCAGCCACATCGGCGGCAGCCCGCAGCGCCAGACGAGTCTTTCCCACCCCGCCAGGGCCGGTCAGCGTCAGGAGCCGCACATCTGGATCGTGCAAGAGGTGAAGCACCGCCGCAACCTCACCCTCACGGCCCACGAGCGGCGTCAGCGAGACCGGCAAGGTCGTTCGGTGGTCCAGCGGAGCGGAGGCTAGCATACAAGCTGACCCAGTGAAGCAAGGGTATCGGCCACGGTAGTATGACGGAGTTGAGATTTTCGGTCAACGGCCGGTTAGGCTGTTTCGTCCTAGCCGATTGCGCACTGTTCCCAGTCGACGCACGAGGAATCGATGGATGGAGATCGGGCCGGGATGAGAGTACCTCGAAGGAACTGATGAGCGCGCGGCCGGAGTCGCGCCGGCGATGCGATCGAGGGCATCGGCGGTGGTTTCGAGCTGTCTGGCGCCCTCGGCCATCTGTTCGGTGGCGGCGCCGACGCCCCCCCAATCGAAGCGGAGGAAGGCGGCTTCGGCGGCGGCCATTGCCTCCCGCACGGTCGCCGCGGCCGGACGGTAGGCGGTCGCGATCCGCGAGAAACGCGCCGGGATGCCAGACTCCCCAAGCAGGCCGTCGAGCGTCTGCAGATGCTCTGCCAGACGCGTCTGCCCGGCCCGGATCGCGAGCAGG
>JACCYK010000480.1 GCA_013696525.1 Chloroflexia bacterium | reverse complement strand
CCGCGGCGGCGAGGTCGCCGAGCTCGAGCTGGCAGCGGCCGACGGCGATCGAGGCACTGAGCGTGTCCTTCTCCCCGGCAATCTCGGTCAGGATGCGCACCGCCTCGGCGGGGTTGCCAACCGCCAGGGCGAGCGCCGCTCGTTCCTGGGCCAGTTGTTGCGACTCGCTTCTGGTGGCCGTCAACTCTAATAGCGCGTGGGCGGATTCATACTCGCCGTTCGCGCGATACCACGCCGCCAGCGACAGCAGCAGCTTGACGGTCAGGGTGCCCGCTTCCGCCAGATCGAGCGATGGACCGAGCGGCGGTGACGATTGATTCGTTTGCGATTGTGGTGGAAGATCAGCCAACGAGACGACTCCGGTTCAGCACGCGACGGATGCGGTTCAAGTCTAGTCGATTCCGCTCGCTCGATCATCTGTTCGCCACCGAACGAACCGGCGGTTCACGAGCGGGCCCAAGCCGCGTGATCGGCCGAGGTGTTGACCCGCGTCCAGCCAGCCGGGGAGAAGGGACCACCATGCGTTTCACCCGTTTGCTGTCCACGATCGATGCCCACGCCGCCGGCGAGCCGCTGCGGATCATCACGGCGGGGGCGCCGCCCTTGCCGGGGGCGACGATCCTGAACCGGCGCCGCTACCTGGCCGCCCATCACGACCATTTGCGCCGGCTCTTGCTGTTTGAGCCGCGCGGCCACGCCGATATGTACGGCGCCATCCTGACGCCGCCAGTCAGCCCGGAGGCCGATTATGGCGTCATTTTCTTGACCAACGAGGGCTACAGCACGATGTGCGGGCATGGCGTGGTGGCGCTGACCACGGTGCTCCTCGAAACGGGGATGCTGCCGCGGCGGGAGCCGATAACGACCGTTACCTACGACTCGCCGGCCGGATTGATCCGGGCCCGGGCCACCGTCGAGGGCGATCAGGTCTCCGGGGTGGCGTTTCAGAACGTCCCGGCCTTCCGATACGCATCAAAGGTCGCGATCGAGGTCTCCGCCGGACCGGTCGAGGTCGATATCGCCTACGGCGGCGCCTTCTACGCGCTGGTCGAGGCCGCGGCGCTCGGCGTCGACGTCCAACCCGGCCAAGTGCCGCTCCTGACCAAGCTCGGGATGGAAGTCAAACGCGCGGTCGAGGCGAGGCTCGAAGTTTGTCACCCGTTGGAGCCGGAGCTAGCCGGTATCTACGGCACGATCATTTCCGCTCCGCCGCAAAGCGAGCACGCCGACGGGCGCAACATCACCATCTACGCCGAGGGCGCGGTCGACCGCTCCCCATGTGGGACCGGGACTTCGGCCAAGCTGGCGAATTTCTACGCCGTCGGCAAGATCGGGCTGGATCAGACCTACGTCCATGAAAGCGTGATCGGCACCACCTTCACCGGACGGGTGTTGGCGGAGACGACCGTGGGCGAGCTGCCGGCGGTGGTGACCGAGATCAGCGGCCGCGGCTTCATCACCGGGTTTCATCAATTCGTGGTGGCGGCTGACGATCCGACCGGTGACGGGTTCCTGGTGCGGTGATTGCTCGGCTGATTCCCTGATCGAGTCTCCGGTGTCGAGCTCGGGAGCCGGCAGCCGAACGCGGGGCTGAGCCCCCCGCGCTGAGATTACAAACCCGGCTAGAAGCCGGCTCTATCCCAAGGGCACGTGTGGAGCGGTGAGGTGTCTTGGGCACGAGTTGGCTGGATAGCATTGTGAACGGGGTGTCGTCGGATAGAGCCGGGGCGCCGAATTTAGGGGGAGCCGGCTTTCAGCCGGGTTCGTGTCTTGAGCGCGGGGGTTCAGGCCCGCGCTTCGCTGGCGAGCGCCGCCGGTAGGGGAGTGACGGGGGCGGCGCCGGACTTCGGCAGCACGATGGTGAACATGCTGCCTTCGCCGGGCTCGCTTTCGACGGCGATGGTGCCGCCCATTTGTTCGATCATCCGTTTGGCGATGGCCAGGCCGAGGCCGGCGCCGCCATGGCTCCGGTTCCGGGAGCGTTCGCCCCGGTAGAAGCGGTCGAAGATGTGCGGCAGGTCGTCGGCCGAGATGCCGAACCCGGTGT
Organism: Chloroflexia bacterium; assembly: GCA_013696525.1. Lineage (GTDB taxonomy): Bacteria > Chloroflexota > Chloroflexia > Thermomicrobiales > UBA6265 > JACCYK01. The sequence continues at coordinate 2,580 of JACCYK010000480.1, read as the reverse complement.
CCTGGACCGAGACGATGACCCGCTCGCCGTCCGGCCGGGCGGTGACCAGGACGATGCCGCCCTCGGGCGTGTGCCGGATCGCATTGCGAATCAGGTTCTGCACCACCTGCACCAACCGGGCCCGGTCGCCGCGGCCGGTCAGGTCGCCGGGGGCGACATCGGCCCGCATCAAGATGCCGGTTTCGCGGCGGGCCGGTTCGATCAGCGACTCGGTCGCCTCGCGCACGGCGCCGCCGACGTCATATGGCTCGCGTTCAAGCGTGACCGCCTGGCCGTCGAGCCGGGCGAGTTGGAAGAGGTCGTCGACCAGCGATTCCAGGCGGTCGGCTTCCCGCAGCGCGATCCGGATGTACTCCTCGGCTTGTTCCGGCTCGGTCGCCAGCGATTCGAGATGGGCCCGGACCAGGGCCACGGGCGTTCGCAGCTCGTGCGAGACGTTCGCCACCAGCTCTTGGTTGGCCGCGAGGAGCGTTTCGGCCCGCGCCCTGGCCGCGGCTTCGCGGGCGATCGAGGCTTGCAACCGTTCGGCCATCTCGTTGAACCGGTGGCCGAGGGCGGCGATCTCGTCTTCGCCCTCCGGCTGGACGCGGACATCGAGCCGCTGGTCGGCGATGGCGTCGGCGGCGCCAGTCAGCGCGGTCACCGGCCGCGAGATCGCCCGTGCCCGGCGAAAGCCAATGATGACGCCGATCGGGATCGCGGGGAGCCCAATCAGCAAGGCCATCAACAGCGCGAGCTGACCGACATTGGTGAGCGTGAGGGCGACAAACCCCCAGCCGGACGGCAACGATTGAGCGGACTTGTCGACCACGACGGCGGCGACGACCTCCCCCGCCTCGTTGCGCAGCGGATAGGAGCCGGTGATCGAGGAGATGGCCTCCACGATGCGCGTGTTATCGAGGACGGAGGTCGAGCCGTCGAGCGCGCTCTGGGCCACCCCCAGCGCGGCGGGACCGATCAGGAGGGCTTCCTTGCCGGTCAGGACCGGGGCGCTGGAGGCCAGGATCTTCATGTCATGGCCGACGATCGAGATCGAGCTGATGTTCGCCAGGCGCTTGCCGACGATGTTCGTGAAGTTAATATCGTTGGTCAGCACATTGGGCCCAAACTCGCCGGTCGCCATCGCCGCCAACAAGGTAGAGAGCCGCGCTTGAACGTCGACGCCGGGGTCCGCCGTCATCCAGGCGCGATCGCCTTGCTCGGTCGAAGGCAGGGGGCCGAAGCGCTGATCCCGCGGTCCGATCATGACGAGCTGATCGACCAGCCCCAGCTCGGTCAGTCCTTCGGCCACCCAGGCCGCTTCGACCGCGGGCTCTTGTTGCATCGGCTGTTGGACGAACGCGTACGACACCGAGACGACCGCGCTAATCAGGCTGGTGGCGGCGATGCTGAGCAGGATGGTGCCGATGTGGGAGCCGGCGAGGCGCCAGCGGAGGCTGTGCCGGGTCCGCTCGCGATACCGCCGGATGGCCGGCAGCACCAAGAAATAGCGCAGGCGCCGCTGCCGCGTGTCCGCCCGCCGCGCGTCCGCTTCGCGGGAATGGTTGGCGTGGTCGGCGATACGGGCCATGGCGACGCTCCCGCTCCTACGCCGGTCGCTGGGCGGCGGTGGGCCGCGGTTGCAGCTTGTAGCCGATGCCCCAGACGGTGCGGATCAGGCCGGCGTCGTCCCCCAGTTTCTTTCGAAGCCGCTGGACATGCGTATCAACGGTGCGGTCGGTGACCTCGTACTCGTTCGACCAGATCCGCTCCAGCAAGTAATCGCGGCTGAAGGCCCGGCCCGGGTTGCTGGCGAAGAGGACCAGCAGGTCGAACTCTTTCGGGGTCAGATCAAGCTCGGCGTCGTTGATCAGCGCGGTCCGCATATCGGGGCTGACCGAGATCGGCCCGACCGTGATCATGTCCGTCTCGATCGGCGCCGTCTCGCTCTCGCCGATGGGCAGGCCGCGGCTATCGAGCTCGACCCGGCGCAGCAGGGCGCGGACCCGGGCCACCAGCTCCCGCATGCGGAACGGCTTGGTCAAGTAGTCGTCGGCCCCGACCTCGAGGCCAAGGATGATATCGGCCTCCTCGACCCGGGCGGTCAGCATCAAGATCGGCACCAGGTATTGGTCACGGATCTTGCGGCAGACGGTAATGCCATCGAGGCCCGGCAGCATCCAATCCAGGACGACGAGATCGGGCTTGGCGGCGGCGACCGCGATCAGCGCATCGGGACCATCAAACGCCTGCATCGCCTCATGCCCCTCCTGGCGGAGGTGGCGCGCGACGAGGTCGTTGAGATCGCGTTCGTCTTCGACAACCAGGATTCTCGCCATGCGTCTCGTCTGCCCCGTGACTTCACAACCCGTGGCCGCGGCGAGCAATGGTGCGGCCGCCAACGTCCCTTAACATAACGTAAGCCGGGTCGTCCGCGCGACCCGGCCCACGCCGAGGAGGGGGAATGCTGGACCGAAACGGCAGGGAGCCAATCTCGTCAGGCAGCGTGGCCTCCGGTCCATCGAGCTTACGGCGCCGGGCCCGCGGTCGGTCAAACATGCTGGCGGATGACCGCATCGAACCGTCAGGGAGGAGCAGTGT
>JACCYK010000460.1 GCA_013696525.1 Chloroflexia bacterium | reverse complement strand
GGCCACCACGACCTTGCGCACCGGCAGCCGCCGGTCCCGGATCGTCTCCAGCATCAGGGCGGTGCCGACCCCGTTGGCAGTGATGAATTTCGCGATCTCCGGCATGTAGCCGCCGTAGGCGGCCTGGTGGAAGACGACATCGACGCCGTCCAGGGCGCGTTCCCAGTCCCGCCGGTGCCGGACATCCCCTCGCGCAAAATCGGCCGCCGCTGGCACCCAGGCCGGCTTGCCCTCCCGGTGCGTCTGGGGCTGGAGGTTGTCGAGGATGCGGACCTGCCACCCCGCGGCGAGCGCCTGGTCGACGATGTGGGAGCCGATCAAGCCGGCGCCGCCGGTGACCAGCGCGGTCGGTCGCCGGCTCATGCGCCCCTCCGACAAGATGGTTGCCCGCGGGGTGGGACAGCGCTTGGCTCCCTCGGAACTAGCAGATCGTGACGCATTGACGAACCCCTCGTACCGGCGCCCCCGGCCGTTTCCGCCTCACCCGGCATTGGTTTTCCGGGTGGCGTGGATTGCACGATCCTTGCCGCGTGGACCGCGTTCGGGTCCGGTTCACGTCAGCTCGTGGCCGATGATCGACGTGGTGCCGGGCATTTCGCGGTCACTATCATATACGGCATGCCGGATCGAACCCGATCGCCGGTTCGGCGTCGCCAAGAGGACGGCGATCGCGCTGAGCTTCCCTTCTTGCCCGGGCGCCGGTCGATCCCCCGGCCTCATGCTATGATCGCAGCGATGGACAGGCCAACGTGGATTGCCGCCTACCGCGTGTTCTTTGCCCTCCTCACGGTGGGGACGATCATCTTCTTGCTCATCCACAATAGCCGGTGGGTGCCCGGTTTCGACATCGCGAACTTTTTCAGCTTCTTTACCATCTAGAGCAATCTCTTCGCCGTGGCCGTGCTCCTGGCCGGCGCCCGTGGCCTCGGCGATCGCTGGCGGCCGGGGGCGGCCGATCTGGTCCGGGGCGCGGCGGTGGTGTACATGGCGACGACCGGGGTCGTCTACGGCCTGCTGCTGGTCGGCTACACCGAGCAACTGGACACGAACGTGGTCTGGGCCGATACCGTTGTCCACCGGGTGATGCCGATCGTGCTGGTCGCCGACTGGCTGATCGCTCCCCCGCGCACGCGGTTGACAGTGCGGCGGGCGCTGCTCTGGCTCTGGTACCCGCTCCTCTTCGTGGTCTACTCGTTGCTCCGCGGCCCCCTGGCCGGGTGGTATCCCTACCCCTTCCTCGATCCCGGCCAGGCCGGCGGCGTAGCCGCCGTCGCCGCCTACTGCGTGGGGATCACTCTCTTCATCGTCCTGATGACCTGGGCCACGGTCACGATCGGCAACACCCAACGCCAGTTCCGCCAAGCCGGGCCGAGCCGGCCGGGCGCTCCCGGCGACATCGAGCAAATGGTCTGAGCGGGAACCCGGCCGCGCGACTCGAACCCAGTCCGTGCCGAACACCACGACGTTCCCCCGCGACGACCATTGGTGGCGATGACCTGCCCCCGTTGCTTGGTTAACGCATGACCACGCTGAACGCGGCGTCCAGGATCGTCGTCGCGGCATCGACGTCGGCCGCGGTGACGATCAGCGGCGGGCAGATCCGGAGCACGTTGCCGTGCAGCCCGCCCCGGCCCACGATCAGCCCCCGCTCCTTCGCCGCATCCTGGACCCGCGAGGTGAGGTCCGGCGCCGGCTCTTTGCTCCGCCGGTCGCGCACCAGCTCGATCGCCACGAGCAAGCCCATGCCCCGCACATCGCCGATCACCTGGTGCCGAGAAGCCAGCTCCCACAAGCGTTCGATCAGGTACCCGCCGGTGCGCCGCGCGTTGTCCCGCAGGTTGTGGGTGGCGATGTAGTTGAGGTTGGCCAGCGCCGCCGTGGTCGCGATCGGGTTGCCGCCGAAGGTGGAGAGGCTGAGCGAGCGGATCGCGGTTGCCAGCTCGTCAGTGGCGATCAGGCCGCCGATCGGGATGCCGTTCGCCAGGCCCTTGGCGAAGACCACGACGTCCGGTTCCACGCCATACGCCTGGAAGCCGAAATCGGCGGCGCCGAGCCGGCCCCACCCGGTCTGCACCTCGTCGGCGATGAACGGGACGCCGTGCCGCCGCAGGATCGCCTGGACCTCCTGGAAGTACTCCGGCGGCGGCGTGATGAAGCCGCCGACGCCCTGGATCGGCTCGGCGATGAAAGCGGCCGGGTTGCCGCTGGTGGTCGTCTCGATCACCGCCCCCACATCGCGGGCGCAGAGGAGATCGCAACTCGGATATGTCTTTTCCCAGGGACACCGGTAGCAGTAGGGGTTGCCGACATAGTGAACATGCAGCGGCGAGAGGGTCGAGGATCGCCAAGGGGTCTGGCCGGAGGCGTTGATCGTGGCGAAGGAGCGGCCATGATAGGAATGGCGCAGGGCCACGATCTCGTTTGACTCGCGGTTCAGGGTCGTGATGAGGAAGGCGGCTTCGTTCGCCTCGGTGCCGCTGTTGGTAAAGAAGACTCTACTGAGGTGGGGCGGGGTCATCGCCTTGATCCGTTCCGCCAGCTCGATCTGGGAGCGGATCAGGAACAGGGTCGAGCTGTGGGTGATGCGGTCGAGCTGGGCTTTGATCGGATCGTTGATCTCGGGGATGGCGTGGCCGCTGGAGACGGTGGCGATGCCGCCGAAGAAATCGAGGTACTGCCGCCCGGCCCCGTCGTAGACAAATTGCCCCTCGCCCCGCCGCAGCTCAATCGGCTCGTCGTAGAACAGGCCGACGCTCGGGAACAAGCTCTCGCGGTGGCGCCGCAGCAGCTCCACGCTGTCGTCACCTGGATCGTCCTCAAACGTGCCCGTTTCCAGAGAAGCCACGTCCCGCTCCTGTCCGCGCCCGCGTCTTGCAGCATTGGAGCAAGATACCGCATGGCGTCTGGCGCCGGTCGGTTATCCTTTCGACACTAACGATGCGGTGCATATCAACAGGTGGGAAAGAGTAAACAATGGGGACGAGCGAGTAGATATTTATGCTGCGACTGCCCCTCTCGCTCAAGGCAGCCGTCGAAGCGAAGGCCGAGCAAGACGGCACCAGCATGAATTAATTTATCGTGGTCGCGGTGGCCGAAAAGCTTTCGACCATGCAAGCGACGGAGGAATTCTTTGCTCTCCGAAAAGGCAACGGCGACGTCGAGGCTACCCTCCGGTTTTTGCGACGCACGGGGGGCGAGCCGCCGCGTGAGGGGGACGAGTTGCCGGATGAATATCGCAAACAGACCGAGTCAGGGCGATAACGTCGGTGGCAGCGTCGCGGCGCGAGTGCTCACCGTGCCGCCGTGATCCAGATGAGTTCGCTGCCTCCGGCTTCGGGAATAGGGATGGCTAGTCCGGATGATGCCAGCTCCGCTCCGGATATGCTGACGGCTGGGCCTGATCCGGCGGGCTGGATCAGGTACCTCCGATCGTGGTCCAACGCCCGAAGCTTGACGCGAACTTCGGCGACGTGGCCGGCTTCACGAAACGCGAGCACGGCGAAATCGTCGCCCGTCGGGCTGACGAACTGCCAGACATCCCAGGGCTGATGCAACGGCCCGGTGAGCAAGAAGCGCCGACCAGCCAGGAACGGCCGGAGCCGCTTGTACTCGGCAACCGCTTGCCGAAAGCGGTCACGCTCGCCGTCCGACCATTGGCCCAAACGTGACGAGACGCCGAACGCCCCGCCCATGCGACTACGGCATTCGGTCGGATCGCGCTCGTCCAGGACCCAGGAGTTAAGGTGCGGCAACGGCAGAAACAACCCGGCCCCCTGGACATGCTGACGGCAGCTGGCGGCCCGATGGGAGTAGTCCGAGAGCCAGTTCGTGTGGGCGTGCCGGAGGGTGCCGAGATCGACGCGATGGCCGCCACTGGCGCAATTTTCGATGACCAGCTCAGGACAAGCCGTGCGTAGGCCGTCGAGCACGCGGTAGAGACCGAGCGTATGGGCGTAGTGCCCATCCTCTCGCTGGTGCCCGTGGTCGTCCGCGTCGCAGCCGAGCCCATACCCAATGTTGTAATCCCACTTGAGCCAATCGACGCCGTACTCCTGAACCACCCGGGTCATCTCGGCAGTCATCCACCGCTGCACTTCCGGATTACCCAGACAGAGATGGACCCCCTCGATCCCCGCCTCGGCGTGACGGACGATCGGCTCCCCCTGCCGCGTCGCCACCCAATCGGGATGGGCTCGCACCAGCTCGCCGGTTTGATCCGCGCGCTCGGGCTCGACCCACAGCCCGAACTTCAGGCCGCGCTGACGCAGGCCGGCGCCGAAGGCATGCAGCCCCCGTGGAAACTTGGCGCGGTCTTCCACCCAGTCGCCCCAGCCCGCGGAATATGACTCCGGGCGTCGTCCCCGAAACCACCCGTCATCGATGACGAATACGTCGCATCCGACGTCCGCCGCATAGCGCGCCTCCTGGCTGAGGCGATCGGCATCGATATCTCCAAAGTAGGCATACCAGTGATTGTATTGGACCCACGGCCAGTTCTCCGGCACCGCGGGCATCCAATGGGCCACGATCCAGTCACGCCAAGCATTGGCGCCGTCATCGAGCTCGCCCGCGTAGCCCGCCAGCACCACCCCCGGCAACGCCAGCCGTTCGCCCGGCGCGAGCGAATGCATGAAATCCGAGATCCCCAGCCCGAGCCAAACCGCCTCGGATTGTTTCTGGACGGTGAATTGCCAGCGGCCCGACCAGACGAGCGAGGCCAACAAGCCGCCGTTCGGGTTGATCAGCGCGAACCAGGGAACGTGCTCCCCGGACGATCGGCCATCGTCGGCGGCGCCGAACGATCGAGTTCCGGCAATCTGGTCCAGATCAAACGTCTGCAGCTGATAGCCCCGCGGCGGCATCGCCTCGTCCCATCGGCCTCCGGCCAGCACGCCGAGCCGCGCCGCGCCGTCCGGCATGATGGCGAGGTGCAATGAGGCGAGACTGCCGAGCGCGACGGCCTGGCCGGTCTCGTTCATCACCTCGATCTCGGCCACGACGAGCGATGCTGCCTCATGGACCGTCCAGGCGATGGCAACCGTCAATCCCGACGGCACCAGGATTCCCTGGAGCCGCAGCCGGTTGGGCTCAACCCGCGCGCTGACCTCACGGAACGTGGCCGTCGCGGACGGATCATCCCCGAACGAAAAGAGCGGCACCGGCGCCGCGATCCATTCGTGCCCCGCCGTTCGCAACGACGTCAGCCGGACCTCACCCGAGTCCGCACGGGTCCAGGCTACGCCCAACGCCTCGGTTTCGATGGCCCAGGTCGTTTCGTGTCCTGCCGGGCTGACGTGTTCGCGCACGGGAGAAGCGGGGGCGGCGTCTTGCACAAAATGGCCCTTTCGATCTGGTCGGAACCTGGCTGTCGCGCCGTCAGGAATGGCGCGGAGCCGGGCGAAGCGTGAGCA
>JACCYK010000458.1 GCA_013696525.1 Chloroflexia bacterium | reverse complement strand
GATCCCGGTGATGGCAACGATCGCGACGGATTCGTTCCACGGCACGATCGCGAATAAGGCGAGTGCCACCACCACGACGCTGACCGCTGAACTCCCCACGATCGACGCCAGTGAAACGTACCGCGTGACCAGCACGATCAAGACCATCAGCGGAAAGACGAGCAGGACCCAGGGGATGATTGCCGCCGCCGCGCCCGCGCCGGTGGCCATGCCTTTGCCGCCCCGGAACCCGAGGACGGGAGACCAACAGTGGCCCGCCACCGCCCCAACCGCGATCGCGGCGATCCACCAGTCATTGAGACCGAGCTGGCGGGCCAGCAGGAGCGGGATGAAGCCCTTGAGGAAATCGAGCACAAAGACGGCAATCGAGAACTGCCACCCCAAGACGCGGAGCGTGTTGGTGGCGCCCGTGCTGCCGCTCCCGTAGCGGCGGATGTCCACATTGGCGAAGACCCGGCCGAAGAGAAATCCCCAGGGCACGGCGCCACTGGCGTAGGCGACCAGGACCAGCAGTAGGCCGAGCACGGAGTGTGTCACGTCAACGGGCTTCCTCGCGGCCGCGGAAACTCATCCTGATCGGTGTTCCCACGAAGCCGAACGCTTCTCGGATCTTGTTCTCGAGATACCGGCGATACGAAAAGTGGATCTGCGTCGGGTCGTTGCAAAAGAGCACGAACGTCGGCGGCGATATGTCCGCCTGGGTCGCGTAATAGAACTTGAGCCACTTTCCGGGCTTACTTGGCGGCGGATGCGCCGCGACCGCGTCGCGGAGCACCTTGTTTAGCCCGGCGGTCGGGATCCGGCGTTGCCGCTCGGCCACCACCTCCAACGCCATCTCTAGCACGTTCTGTACCCGCTGTCCGAATTTGGCTGAAACAAAGATCAACGGCGCGTATGGCATGAAGTCGAGCTGGCGTCGCGCCTTCTCCCGGTACTCTTCCATCGTATGGGTATCTTTCTCAATCAAGTCCCACTTATTGACGACGACGACCATGCCCTTCTTCTGTTCTTCGACGTAGCCAGCGATGTGAAGATCCTGGGCGGTGAAGTCTTCGGTGGCGTCGATCACGAGCAAGACGACGTCGGAACGATCGATCGCCCGCATCGAACGGATGACGCTGAACTGTTCGATCCCTTGCTCGACCCGGCCCCGGCGCCGGATGCCAGCGGTGTCAATCAGGGTAATCGGCGTTCCCGCCCAGATGAGTAGCGTATCCAGGCTATCTCGGGTGGTCCCGGGAACATCGCTGACGATCGACCGCTCTTGACCCAGGAGGGCATTCAACAGACGGCTCTTGCCGACATTGGGCCGGCCGACAATCGCGATTGCCGGTCCCTCGCTTTCCAGCTCCTCTTCCGCCTCGGGCAGTGATTCAACCACGCGATCGAGCAAATCGCCGGTACCAGAGCCATGGTAGGCGGAGACGGGGATCGGCTCCCCAATCCCGAGCTCGAAGAAGTCCACCACCATATCGCGCCGGGTCAGGTTGTCCGCCTTGTTGGCGACGAGGATCGTTGGTTTATCAGCCCGGCGCAGTAAATCGGCTACCTCATGGTCACCGCTGTTGAGGCCGGCCTTGGCGTCGACCATGAAGATGATCACGTCCGCCTCGCCAATCGCGGCTCGAGCCTGATCTCGGGTGCGGCGCGCGATGTCGGAGTGAGAGCTGGCGTCGAGCTCACTATCGTCTTGCAAGCCCCCGGTATCGACGATCGTAAATTCGAGCCCGCCCCAGTCGGCGACGCCATAGACACGGTCCCGCGTCGTCCCCGGTTCATCCTCGACGATCGCCTGGCGCTCACCGACCAGCCGGTTGAACAGCGTGGACTTGCCAACATTAGGACGACCGACAATCGCGACAATAGGTTTGGCCAAGGGGGCGCTCCGAGCGTGAGACCATGGTGATCCGGCGCGTGGCCCCGGCGCTCCCGGACGCCGCGCCGCGATCGTGGCCAGATGCGGCAAGACAAGCAACGACTTCCAGCCGATTCATGGCTGAAATCGATGAAGAACGAGTATATCAGAGCCTTCGTCCGCGGCCGCTGTTTGGCCAGCCGCCGCGGCCTACGCCGCGGGAACGGCGGCGACCAAGCGGTCGATCCCGGCCCGATCGTTCAGCTCGGTGCAGCACAGCAAGAGATACGGTTGATACCGGTCATCAAGCAGGCCAAGATCGAAGCCGCCGATGATCCCGGAGTCAAGCAACCGGGCGTTGACCTCATGGGCCGGCACCGGCGCGCGGACGACGAACTCGTGGAAGAACGGCGCCGCCAACGCCAGCTCGTAGCCAGGTAACCGGGTCAGCGCGGACGCCAGATAGTGGGCGTTTTGGTACGAACGGGCGGCGACCTCGCGGAATCCAGCCGGGCCGACCGTGGCCATGTAGACGGTGGCCGCCGTGGCCATCAGACCCTGATTGGTGCAAATGTTGCTCGTTGCCTTTTCGCGCCGGATATGCTGCTCACGCGTTTGCAACGTGAGCACGTACCCCCGTTTGCCATCCTGATCGGTACTGATGCCGGCCAGCCGGCCCGGCATCTGGCGGACGTATTGTTGACGAGTCGCCAGCAATCCCACGTACGGTCCGCCATAACTTTGCGCCACGCCCAACGCCTGTCCTTCGGCCGCGACCACGTCGGCGCCCAGCTCTCCCGGTGGCTTGAGCATCCCCAGCGGCACCGGGTAGGTGCTGACCACGAGCTGTCCGCCAACCCGATGAGCCGCGTCGGCAAATGCCTCGAGGTCCTCGATCCCGCCAAAAAAGCTCGGGTACTGCACGACCAGGCAGGCCAGATCGTCGCCGAGATGGGGCAGGACATCGTCGATCCGGGTGACAAATCCGGGCTCCGGCAGCGGCAGCTCCACCAGTTCAATCGACAATCCGGAAAGGTAGGTGCGGAGCACTTCCCGGTAATGAGGATGCACCGTTCCCGTCACCACAATCCGGTGACGTTGGCGAGTGCTCGACACCGCCATCAAGGCCGCTTCGGCCAGGGCCGTTGCCCCATCGTACATCGAGGCGTTGGCGACATCCATCCCGACTAGGTCCGCCACCATCGACTGAAACTCGTAAATCACTTGCAACGTGCCTTGGGCAACCTCGGGCTGGTATGGGGTATAGGCGGTGTAGAACTCGCCCCGGGCCAGGATCTGACCAACCGTGGCGGGAACGTAATGATGATAGGATCCCGCGCCCAGGAAGACGTTCCCGTTCGTTGGCGCCTGGTTGCGCGCTGCCAAGGCCGCCAATCGAGCCGACGCCTCCATCTCCGTCAACGCCGGCGGCAGGTTGAGCGCGGGGAACCGGATCGGCCCCGGGATCGCGGCAAAAAAGTCATCGGGCCGTTCGGCGCCGATCGCGGCCAGCATCGCGGCGCGATCTTCCGGGGTGTGGGGGTTAAAGGTCATCCGTCCGATTTCGCCTTTCAGTTGCCGGTGTTGAATGTTTGGGGCGCTACGACGCCGCGGCGGCCGCGTCGTACGCGGTCGCGTCCAGCAGCGCGTCGACCTGTTCCGGGTTGGAAAGCCGGACTTTGATCAGCCAGGCGTCATCATATGGCGATGAATTAACCAGTTCCGGCGCCACGAGCACCGCTTCGTTGCGCTCGACGACTTCACCATCAACCGGGGCGTACACATCGGAGGCGGCCTTCACCGACTCCACGACGCCGAACGGCTGCTGTTGGCGAATCGTGTCGCCGACCTCCGGCAACTCGATAAAGGTAATATCGCCCAGTTCGGTTTGCGCGTAGTCGCTGATCCCGATGATCGCGAGCTCGCCGTCTTGTCGCACCCATTCGTGGGTTTTAACGTAGCGGAGATCCTGTGGTGATGTCATGCCAACGGTCCTCTCTCGGTCGCCTGTCCGCCGCCTACGCCGGCCGGCGATAGAATGGTAGCTTGCTTTGCGTTGCCGGTATGGCTCTGTCCCGAATCATGATCTGAAGCGGCTTGCCGACTCCAGCCACCTCTCGCTCGACGAGCGCGAGCCCGATGTTTTCGCCCAACGTCGGCGACATGGCGCCGCTCGTGACGCTACCG
>JACCYK010000431.1 GCA_013696525.1 Chloroflexia bacterium | reverse complement strand
AACGGCGACGACGCACCTCACCCACATCCTGGACAAGCTCGGCCTCGACTCGCGCACCGCCGCGGCGACGTACGCGGTCCGGCATGGGCTCGTGTAGCGAGCCGCATGTGACGGCCGCTGCCCAAAGTACGTAGCTCGACGGCGCCGCAGCTCGCCTCAAACGATACGTACTCTCTACGATGTGGAACGTCCCGATCGAGCGCACGATGGTTTCGACGCCGGAGGATGCCGGCCGACATCGGAACTATCGGGAGGTTCGACCAGCTATGACTATGAAATCAACGCCGCGGCCAGTGGCGCATGCGCGGCTGGACATTACCCGTCGGGCCGTGCTTGGCCGAGCCGGCGCCGCGGGCTTGGCCGCGCTCGTCGGTACTCGTTCAATGGGCGCCACACCGGCCCAAGCGGCGCGGCAGGACGCTCACGAGCCGCTGGAAGGTACGGTCCAACTCATTGTGCTGTACGGCAATCCGGCCGAACCGGAGGCATTTGAACGCTACTATCGGGACACCCATGCGCCCCTCGCCATCACCATTCCCGGGCTCTTGTCAGCCACCGCGGCGGTTGTGCTGCCGCCGCCTGATGCGAGCCCGGCACCATACTACCGGGCCGCGGTGCTCACGTTTGCCGACGTGGCATCGATGCAGGCGGCCGCGTCGTCCGCCGAGGCGGAAGCGATGCTGGCCGACATCCCGAACTTTGCGACCGGCGGGGCGACGGTGATGATGGCGGTGGTGGACCTCGTGTACCCCGGTTCCCCGGCGGCGACTCCAGCCCGGATGCCGCGGCCGAAACATTGGTGAGTGCCGCGAGACATAAGATTTGGTACTATTCCGGCGTTGGGCGCCGGCACCGGAGCGGCGTCCCGCTCGTGTTCTGTCCCGGCTGCTGAGTGCCCAATGCCCGTGCCCATCGAGCTGCTTGCCGTTTCCGATGAGATTGATCCTCGCCTGCACAGCGCATCGGTGGGAGAGCGGTTGGGCCATGTGTCGCTGGTCATTGGCTGCGGCGATCTGCCGGCCAGCTATCTGGAATTCCTCGCCGACGCCCTCAACCGCCCGGTCTACTACGTGCTGGGCAATCACGCCGCCGAGCTGACCCGCGGCGACGGTCGTGGCAAGTCCCATTATCCAGCGGGCGCCATCGATGTCGGCCAGAAAGTGCTGCGCGACCCGGTCACGGGCTTGATCTTCGCCGGGTTCCCCGGCTCACCGCGCTATGGCGAGGATGAGCCGCTGCAATACTCAGAGCTCGATGTCTACCTGATGATCGCCCGGATGGCGCCGCGGCTGCTCTGGAACAAGCTCCGCCACGGCCGCGCCCTCGACGTCCTGATCACGCACGCGCCGCCGCGCGACATCAATGACCGTGAGGACATGGCGCACCGTGGCTTCAAGGCGCTGCGTTCGTTCCTGCATTGGTTCCAGCCCGCCTACCATTTGCACGGCCACGTCCATCTCTACGATCGCTCGCAACCCTATTCGCAACAGTTCGAGGCAACCGACGTGATCAATGTCTTTCCGTATCGCGTGGTCGAGGTGCAACCCGCCGCCGTCGCGGCGCCGGTCCCCGCCGCCACGCCGATCACGGCGGCGGAGCGCTCGCCGCTGGCCGTGGAGCGACGGCCGGTCTCGGGCCGTCATGCATGAATCGCCCCTTTGAAGACCAGATCCGGCACGATTTCGACCGGGCCCGGCACCGGGCGTTCCTGCAGGACCTCGTGGCCGTCTTTGCCCGCCGCCCCAGCAATCTGATCTCTTATCACGATTTCCGGCGGCGGGTCTCGCCGGAAGGGGAGAGCTATCGCGGCCTGCAGACGGTGCCGCTCAATCAGATCGTCGGCAGCATGGACCGCTTTCGCGATTTCAACCGGGCGTTCTTCCCCCGCCAGCGCTTCACCGCCGGACGCTGGCAGAGCATCGACCGCGCCTACTACGAGGACAAGCAACTGCCGCCGATCCAACTCTATAAGGTGGGTGATGTCTACTTCGTGAAGGACGGCAACCACCGGGTCTCGGTGGCGCGGGGCAAGGGCCAGGAGTTCATCGACGCCGAGGTGATCGAAGGTTTCCTGCGGGCCCCGTTGTACGCCACGATGCGACCGGACGAGCTGCTGCTCCAGGCGGAGTACGCGGAGTTCCTGCGCCGCACCGATCTCGACCGGATCCATCCCGAGCACGATATCCGGCCGACCGCGCTTGGCCGCTACGACGAGATCCTGCTCCAGATCGAGGGCCACCGGCGGTGGTTGGAGTGCATCCGGCACGAGCCGGTGGCGTTCCGCGAGGCGGTGGGCGATTGGTACCGGTACATCTATTTGCCGATTGTCGAGATTGCCCGCGAGCATGGGCTGTCCGAGCG
>JACCYK010000311.1 GCA_013696525.1 Chloroflexia bacterium | reverse complement strand
TCTGGAATCTGTCCGGGGGGTCGTGCCACGTCACCGACTTCTCCAACGCGTCGCGGACGATGCTCTACGATATCCGCTCCCTCTCCTGGTCGGACGAGCTGCTCGCCGATCTCGACATTCCGTCATCGCTGCTGGCTGAAGTGCATGGCAACACGGACGTGCTCTGCGAGACGGATCCCACCCTGCTCGGTCGCGCAATTCCGGTCGGTGGGGTCGCGGGCGACCAGCAATCGGCGCTGTTCGGCCAGGCGTGCTTCGCGCCCGGCGAGGCCAAGAACACCTACGGCACGGGGTCGTTTCTCCTGATGCAGACAGGAACGGAGGCGATTGTCTCCAGTCACGACATGCTGACGACGATCGCCTGGGGCATTGATGGCGTGGTCGAGTACGCGCTGGAAGGGGCGATCTTCGTCACTGGGGCAGCCGTGCAATGGTTGCGGGATGGTCTGGGAATCATCGATCAGGCGGCGGACATCGAAGCGCTCGCGGCATCCGTGGACGACGCTGCAGGCGTCGCCTTCGTGCCCGCACTGGCCGGGCTCGGTGCGCCCTACTGGGATTCCGGAGCGCGCGGCACGATCACGGGTCTCTCACGAGGTTCGACGGCGGCGCACATCGCCCGGGCGACGCTGGAGGCGATCACGTTCCAGAGCCGTGACGTGCTGGATGCAATGCAGGCCGATAGCGGGATCACGCTCGAAGAACTGCGCGTCGATGGAGGGGCCTCGGCGAACGATCTGCTGATGCAGATCCAGGCGGACGTGCTTGGAGTGCCAGTGGTGCGCCCCAGGAATGTCGAAACGACCGTGCTTGGAGCCGCGTACCTCTCGGGTATCGCCGTCGGCGTATGGGACGGTCGGGAAGACGTCCGAGCGACATGGGAAGTCGATCGCCGGTTCGAGCCGAGGTGGTCGGAGGATGAGCGGGCGTCGAGATACGCGGGTTGGAAGGATGCGGTCGGCCGCGCGTTGTCGCGCGACCGAGACCGCAATCTGTAGCGGTAGCCCTGTGTGGCTGCCCATCATTGAGCGACCACGCATGGTCACCGCTACCGGTTGGTGATCACTGAAAGGCGCCAAACAGGGTCGCCACTGCAAGGGCGTTGGTCAGTGATACTGCGGCAGATACTCTCCGTGGGCCTCGATCAGGTCGTCGACGAGGTGCCAGATCTGGTCGAGGTCCAGTTCCGCGGCGGTGTGCGGATCGAGCATCGCGGCGTGGTAAATGTGCTCGCGTTTGCTGGTCAGGGCCGCTTCGACAGTCAGGCGCTGGACGTTGATATTCGTTTGCATCAGTGCCGCCAGTTGCACCGGCAGTGATCCAACGGTCGTGGGCTGGAGCCCGTTGCGATCGACGAGGATCGGCACCTCGACACAGCAGTCATCCGGCAGGTTCTCGATCAACCCGTGATTCGGCACGTTTCCGTAAATCACCTGTGGGGAACCCGTCTCCTTGCCGAGGATGATCTGCGAGGCGTACTCATGGGTGCGCTTGTGTTCGATCGGCTCCGCTCCCTCGTACCGCTCGCGCATGCCGTCCCAGCGCGTGATCTGGCGCTCGCAACGACGCGGATACTCATCGAGCGGGATGTTGAACTCCTCGATCAGGTCGGGACGGTCGCGCTTGATGAACCATGGGACGTACTCGGCGAAATGCTCGCTCGACTCGGTGACGAAGTAGCCCATGCGCTGGAGGACGTCGAAGCGGACCCGCTCGTAGGCGGGGTACTCGCCGGCGGCGGCGACCCGGCGCAACTCGGGGTAGAGATCGCGACCTTTGTGCTCGAACCGGAGATAGAACGCCAGGTGGTTGATCCCGGCACAGAGGTAGTCGATCTCGGCCGGCGGCAGGTCCAGCACCTCGGCCAGGTCGCGGGCCGTGCCCTGGACGCTGTGACAGAGGCCGACCGTCGTGATCGGCGTCGCCCGCGTCATCGCCCAGGTCAGCATTGCCATCGGGTTGGTGTAGTTCAGGAGCGGGGCGTCCGGGCAGCAATCCTCCATGTCGCGGGCCAGATCGAGCATCACCGGGATCGTACGCAGGGCGCGCATGATCCCGCCGATGCCGAGGGTGTCGGCGATCGTCTGCCGCAATCCATACGTCTTGGGAGTCTCGAAATCGATCACCGTCGAGGGACGGTAGCCGCCAACCTGGATCATGTTGATGACGTAATCGGCGCCGGCCAGGGCCGTCCGCCGATCAGTCGTCGCCTCGATCACCGGCACCGCGTTCGCCGCCGCCGCGACGCGCTCGGTGACCATTTTGGTGTCGTTCAGGCGGTCCGGGTCGATGTCCATCAGCGCGATCGTCGAGTCCCGCAGCTCGGGGAAGCTGAGCAAATCGTTCAGCAGGGCGCGCGCGAACACCGTGCTGCCGGCGCCGATAAAGGCGATCTTTGCCATCTCGATCCCACTCCTCCGCCCAACGCACCCGCACCCGATCTGCGCCATTCGCGAACCTATCTTACCGCCGGTCGGCATCCTCGCCGCGACGACCGCGTGATCGGGACCGCATGGACAACCTGACGGATTGGATGTCCCGGTTACGAGCGGTGGCTGGGGTCGAGGGCGTCGCGCAGCCCGGTGGCGAGGGCATCGAGGCCGAGGATGAGGAGGGTAATGAAGACGCCGGGGAAGATGCCGTACCAGGGGGCGTGGGCCAGATACGATCGGGCATCGTAGAGCATCGAGCCCCACGACGGCGCCGGCGGTTGCGTCCCCAATCCGAGGAAGCTGAGCGCCGCTTCGAGCAGGATCGCGGTGCCGGCCGCCAGCGCCACCTGGACCAGGATCGGCGGCAGGCAATTCGGCAGGATGGCGCGGAAGATGATGTGGCGGTCGCTGGCGCCGGCGGTCCGGGTGGCGGTCACGTAGTCGCTCCCCAACTGGGTCAACATCGCCGCCCGCGCCAGCCGGGTCAGCGGCGGGATGCTGACAATCGCGATCGAGACGGTGACACTTTGCGTGCCCGGTCCCAGGATGGCAACGATCACCATCGCCAGCAGGATCGGCGGGAAGGCGAGGACCATGTCGGTCAACCGCATCACTGCCGTGTTGACGAAGCTCCGGCTAAAGTAGCCCGCCCACAGGCCCAGCGGAAACCCGACCAGGGCGGCGATGCCGACCGCCAACCCGGCCACGGCCAGGGAGGTGCGGCCACCCCAGATGGTCCGGCTGAGCAGGTCGCGCCCAAACTGATCGGTGCCGAAGGGGTGCGCCAGCGAGGGCGGCCGGAACTGCTCGCCCGGCACGGTGGCCAGGGGATCGTAGGGCGCCGCCAGCGGCGCCGCCAGCGACAACAGGGTCAGGCCGAGCACGATCGCCAACCCAACCACCGCCGACCGGCTCCGGCCGAACCGCGTGATGCCGACCCGGCCGCGGAATCGGCCCCGGGCGCCGGGCACCGCCGGCCAGGCGCTAGTCGTAGCGGATTCGGGGGTCGATAAGGCCATAGATAATGTCCGTCACCAGGTTCAGCAGGAGAAACACCACGACCAGGAAGAGGACCGTCCCCTGGACCACCGTGTAGTCCCGGACCCGGATTGAGTAGAGCAGCAGTTGGCCGACCCCGGGCCAATCGAACACCGCCTCGGTGACGACCGCGCCGCCGAGGAGGGTCCCGAACTGGACCCCAAGCACGGTGACGACCGGGATCAGCGCGTTCTGTAGCGCATGGCGCATGAAGACCAGGCGCTCCCGCAACCCCTTGGCCCGCGCCGTCCGGATGAAGTCCTGGCCGGCGACTTCCAGCAAGGAGCTCCGAAGGAACCGGGCCAGGACCGAGCTGGAGTAGATGGCGAGCGTCAGCGCCGGCAGCAGCAGGTACCGCCAGCCCTCGCCTGGGTTGTCGAAAATCGATTCGTAACCGGTCGGCGGCAGCAGCTCGAGCCGCACGCTAAAGGCCATGATCAGCAGCACGCCCAGCCAGAAGGTGGGGACGGCGTAGGACAAGCCGAGCCAGGCCATCGCCAGGCGGCCACCCAGCCGGCCCCGGTACATGACCGAGGTCATCCCGACCACAAA
>JACCYK010000639.1 GCA_013696525.1 Chloroflexia bacterium | reverse complement strand
TTGTCTGGGTGGCGGTGGGCGGGATGGTGGGGGCGGTGAGTCGCCACGGTGTCAGCCGTCTGGCGGCGGACCGGTGGGGCGGCGAGCTGCCGTTCGGCACCTTCGTGGTCAATATGACAGGGGGGTTCGCGATTGGGCTGGTGCTGACGGTTCTGGTGGGCCGGGTCGCCGATCCGGCTTGGCGATTGTTGCTCGTCACCGGGTTCCTTGGCGGCTACACCACGTTCAGCGCCTTTTCATACGAGCTGGCTGGGATGCTGACCAACGGACGGCTCGGCTGGGCGGCCGCGTATCTCGTCGCCAGCAATCTGCTTGGCGTGATGGCCTGTCTGGCGGGGATCATCTGTGCCCGGCCATTCGCTCGATAGCGCGAGCGTGTCTCCTACAGGCCGCGCAGCGCACGGATAACGTCGCGCAACGTCTCTGGGCCGCCGACGTTGCCGGGGAAGACGACATACGGCAGGCCGGGATAGCGCGACTCGGGACCGAGCCGCCAGACCGGGATCCCCGGCTGGATTTGGCCGAGCACGATCGCCCGGCGGGCGCCGAGCGCGGTCGTGCCGATATCGCTCGACGTTATGCCGCCTTTGCCGACCACCCAATTCGGCGCGCTGCCGATGCCCTGGACGACCTCGACCAGGGCGGCCGAAATCGATTGGCTGACGTCAAGCTGAGCCGCCGGATCCCTTGCCAGCTCGACCCGGCGCGAGGTAAAGAGAACCGGCGTCATCGCCGTTTCCAGGGCGGCGGTAATCTCCTTTTGGGCACGGGAGATCTCGGCGGCGCGGGAGGCTGGATCGCGCAACTCCGGCACCGCCAGCTCAACCGGGGCGATGCCGGGCAACGTCAACAATTCCGCCAACTGCTCGCTGGATCGGCGCACATGCGAGCCAACGACGACCAGTCCAGGGGCCGGCGTTTTGGCGTCCGGTCCCAGCAGTTCCTGACGTGATAGCAGCGGGCGCTCGGCCAAGCCCGCGCGGACCCGGACGAATCCGGCGCCGGTTCGGTAGAGCAGGCGGGTTCCGGCCGCCTCGGCTTGGAGCGTGCCCAGGGCGATGACGTCGAGATCGCGGTAGGTGACGCTGTTGACGACGATTGGCTGCTCATAGCTGACGTCGGCCAGAATGGCGGCGACGCGGTCAGGACCGCCGCGGCGAATATCGTCGAGACTGATCGAGCCGACCGCCCCGGCCGCGATCCGGCCGCTGGTTTTCTCCGCCACCCATTCCCGGAGATTCGAGTGCGAGTAGCCAAAAGTCGCGTCGCGGGCGAATTCGGTTTCGGCGGCCGGGACGAGGCGATCGCCGTCGCGCACCCAATGGATGTCGCCAGCGGTGAGCCGGCCGCCCTCGAAGAAGGCGGGGACCAGCAATACGCCGTCGATGCCGCCGAGGATGCTCGCGAGCGCGTCGGTCTCGGCCGGGAAGTGACCGCGCAAGGTTGAGTCGCTTCGGCTGGCGATCACGAAGCCGCGACCGGTCTCGGCTGATGCGGCAACCAGGTTGGCGGCGATTTCCTGGTTGATCCGAACCGCTTCAGGTTCAGGCAGGCTTCGCGAGTTGGTGAGCAGAAAGCAGAGCGGCCCGGTATCCCGCAGCTCGGCGACGAGATCGGGCACGGTCCAGCGAGCCAGGACGGGCGTGTCATAGACCGTTTGCACCCCGGTCGGATCATCGTCAACGGCGATCAGCTTCCGGTTCGAGCGCGCGATCTCCGCCTGGATGCGGCCGGTGAGGCCGGCCGGGTATTCGGCCGGGAGGCCGGCCAGAGGATCGGTCATTGGGCGAGATAGCCGCCATCGACCGGGAGGATGACGCCGGTGATGAACGAGGCGTCGTCAGAGGCCAGGAAGAGGATGGCGGCCGCCACTTCGGACGGCTCGCCGATCCGGCCCATCGGGTGCCGTTGCGTGATGTCGGCTATGTACGCTTCGCCGCCCGGCTCGTCCCAGACCTGTTTGACGCGATCGGTCCAGATCGTCCCCGGCGCCACGGCATTGACCCGAATGTTGCGATCGGCCCACTCGATCGCGAGGTGCTTGGTGATACCGGAAGCGACATATTTGGCGGGGCCGTAGACCGCCTGCCGCTTTTGCCCCGCCAGGCCCGAGATCGACGAGGTGCAGACGATGCTGCCGCCGCCGGTTTCAAGCATTGCCGTGATCGCGTACTTGCAGGTCAGGAACATGCCGCGGCCGTCGATCGCCATCACCTTATCGAAGTCGTCGCCGGTCGATTCCAGCACATCGCTCAAGGGGATGATGCCGGCATTGGCGATCAGAATATCGATCCGGCCAAAGCTGTTCACGGCGGCTTGGATCATCCGCTGGGCGTCGGCATCGATCGAGACATCGCCAACCACCGGCAGGGCATCGGCGCCGGTCGCCTGGAGCGAGTCGGTCAGAGAGGTGAGGGCCGCCTCGTTGATGTCGGTGACGACGAGCTTTGCGCCTTCTTGGGTGAACCGCTCGGCCGTGGCGCGGCCGATGCCCATCGCGGCGCCGGTCACGACCGCCACCTTACCCTGAAGTCTTCCGTTCCGAGATGTTGTTGTCATACGCGTATGTTCCTTAGCCTTCGCCGCTCTGCCGCGGCAGCAGGGCGATGGCGCGGGCGGGGCCGGCCGACGAGTCTTCGATCTTCAAGGGCAAGCAGATGAAAAACGCCCCTCGTGGCGGCAACTTGCGCAAATTGGCCAGCAACTCGATGAAGAGCATGTCACGGCCGAGGCCGAACTGGTGGGCGGTTGGGCCGTCGTGTGAGGAGCCGACGCTGACCCCATCCAGCCCGATCGTGGTGACGCCGCGATCCAATAGAAGCTGCAAGGCGGCAACCCCCGGCGTCGGCCAGCCCGGGCCTTGTTGCAACAGAAACGGATCCAGGACGTAGCCGCTGCCGTCAGGCATTGGTTTATAGCGATCATCCCAATCGGTGCGAAACAGCACGATCTCGCCCGCGGTCAGGGCGCCGTGGGCCGCTTCCCAGCGCTTGATGTGCTCGGAGCCGATCTCCGGGCTGACACCCCCGTCACCCTGTCCGGTCAGCCCGGTGACGTCGATTACCGCCGCCTGGCCCATCAGGCGTCGCGGATCAATCTTTTCGCCCGTCAGGGTTCCGAGCTCGTTGGCGAAGGGCAGGCCGGAGCCGGGCGGCGGGATGAAATGGGCCGGCGCGTCGACATGGGTGCCGCAATGCTCGTCGAGGACGAGCCAGGCGGTTTGGTACGGCCCGCGCCAGCCATGCACGGGCTGAACCTGACCCTCGCGGCGCGGCGCGAACCAGTTGTAGACCTTCCGCTGAAACGGCATGTGGGTCGGCCAGGCGGCGGGCAGGTGTTCGGCCAGGGTGACCGTGAGATCAACCACGTCGCAGGCCGCCAGCCCGGCCAGCAACTGATCGAGCGCGGCCGGCGCCGGTGATCGAACCGCGTGGTCGGGGATGGACATCAAGCGCGAATCTCCTCGGTCGGAAGCGGAGTGGTGAACCGGTTTCCAGCCTACCTTACTCGGTTTGCGTCTGCACGCGCTCCAGCCGGAGCGCCATCACGTTCAGCAGGAGGGCGGCGACAAGGATGATCCCTTGCAGGGCCAGCTTGAAATTGAAATCAAGACCGGGGATCAGGTTGAGGCCGTTTGACAGCACGCCGAAAATGAGCAGCCCCAGGAGCGTGTTCTTGATCCCGCCCTCGCCGCCGAAGAGCGAGGTGCCGCCGAGGACGACGGCGGCGATGGCGTCGATGAGCAGGTTGTCGCCGGCGGCCGGGTTGGCGCTGCCGAGGCGGCCGATGTAGAGCATCCCCGCCAGACCGGCGGTGACGGCGCAAATAGTCAGGCTGAGCATGATGACGCGGCGGGTGTTGACGCCCGACATCTCGGCCGCTTCCCGGTTGGCGCCGGTCATGAAGACGTACCGGCCAAACTTGGTGTAACTGAGGATCACCTCACAGATAAGCAGGACCGCCAGGGCGAAGATCCCGATCACGGGGATGCCGAGGACCTGCGTCCCGACCCCACCAAGGGTTCGAATGAAGTCCGGGACGCCGAAGATCGGCTTGCCCTGGCCGACCCAAATCGCCAATCCCGACGCGATCGTCAACATCGCCAGGGTCATCATGAATGACGGGATGCCGATATAGGCGACAAATACGCCGTTGATAATTCCCATGATGGTGGCGAGCAGGATGGCGAAGACGATGCTGACGATGGTGAGGAGCACCACATCGCTGATCGCGAAGGGGTTGTTGACCCAGATAGCGGCGGTGACGAGCCCGGTAAAGGTCGCCACTGCGGCGATGCTGAGGTCGATTTCGGCGCATAAGAGGACAAAGGTGATGCCGGCCGCGGCAACGGCGACGGGGGCGATTTGGGTAGCCACGTTCTGAAAGTTCGAGATCTGCAAGAAGGTGTCGGTGACCAGCGAAAAGAAGATCACCATCACGATCAGGGTCATCAGCGGCGCTAGGAGCCTCGCCCGCCGGCTGGCCCAGAGCAAGGCGCGGGACTGGACCCGGCTCCTGGACCGCGCTGCCGGGCCGGGCATCTCCAAACCCTGTGGTATCTGCTGTGCCATCGACTTCTCCACTCGTAGCAACGAGAACCGGGACCCTACGCGTGGGTCATGAGCGCATCTTTGCTGACGCGCTCGGCGACAAATTCCTTGGTGATGCGGCCCTTCGCCATGACGAGCACTCGATCCGACTCGGCGATCACGGTTTCCGGCTCGGTTGACAGCAGCATGATGGCGACCCCTTCATCTTTCAACCGCTTGATGAGGTCTAGCACCTCACGCTTGGCGCCGACATCCATGCCGCGGGTTGGCTCGTTGAGGATCAACAGGGTTGGTTGCTCGGTCAGCCACTTGGCGAGGACGACCTTCTGCTGGTTGCCGCCGCTGAGGTGGCCGGCCAGCAGCTCGGCATTGGCGGGGCGAACACCCGTTCGCTGCACCAGCGCCGTCGCCACCGGAAGCTCAGCCGAGGACCGGAAGAACGGCTTCACGAGATGATCGAGGTGGGCGAGGGTAATGTTCTTGTAAATCTCGTGGCGGGGAAAGATGGTGGCTCGGCGATTCTCCGTCAAGTAGGCGATGCCGAGTTTTTTCGCCTGCTCGGCAGATCTCGGTTGAATCACGGTTCCATTCAGCCGCAGCTCGCCGCTTTGCGGCCGCACCTGGCCAAACAGGGCGCGCGCCAGCTCGGTCATGCCGGCGCCAAGAAAGCCGAACATACCGACGATCTCGCCCTGGCGCACCGACAACGTGATGTCGGCGAATGATCCGGGCGAGGTCAAGCGTTGGATGTCGAGGACGACGGGCGCCTCCGATTCGGCGGGCAGCGTGGTAAACCCTTCGTAGCTATCGGCGAGCGCACTCGCGTCGCGACCGATCATCAATTCGATCATGCGGTGCTTCGTCAAACCTTGGCAGGGCAGGGTCGCGACCTTGCGCGCGTTTTTTAGCACGGTGACGCGATCCGAGACCGCTAGCACGTCCTCCAGAAAGTGCGAGATGAAGATCAGGCTCTTGCCCTGATCCTTTAGCGCGGCCATCAAGGCGAACAGCCGCTCCGTCTCGGGACCGGAGAGGGCGGAGGTCGGCTCATCGAGCACGATCACGTCCGCCCCGGAAAAGGCGGTGCGGGCGATCTCAACCAACTGCTGGGCGCCCAGCGAGAGGTTGCCCAACCGCTCGGTGACGTCGAGCTCGATGCCAAGTGATTGCAAGTGCGCCGATGCCTCACGGTTCATCCGCGGCCAATCGACGAGGCCCAGTCGATTCACCGGCTGGCGGCCGAGGAAGACGTTCTCGGCCACGCTCAGGGCCGGCATCAGGCTGAGCTCTTGGTAGATCATGCCGATGCCGCGCGCTTTGGCGTCGCCGGGGCTGGCAAACTGGCAGAGCTCGCCGCGAATGCTGATCTGGCCGGTGTCCGGTTGGTGGACGCCGGACAAGATCTTCATCAGCGTGCTCTTGCCGGCGCCGTTCTCACCGATGAGCCCGTGCGTCTCGCCGGCGGCCAGCTCGAAATCGACGTCGTCCAACGCGGTGGCGCCACCGAACCGCTTGGTCACGCCCTGGAGCGAGAGCAACAC
>JACCYK010000295.1 GCA_013696525.1 Chloroflexia bacterium | reverse complement strand
GGGATGAACCGCCTGCGCCACGCCTATCTGGAGCTGGCGCCAGAGCTGGAGCCATACTTCATGACCGCGCACCACGACGACATCGCCGGTGTGATGCAGACCTACTTGGTCGGGGTGTTGCCGACGGAGGGCCGCGGCGCCCGGGTCACTCCGGGCCGAGTCCTGGCAAGTACCCCGGTGCTGGTCGGCGTCATCAACGCGGCGGTGGCCGGCGTGCTCGCCGCCCTCGTGGCGGGGGCGCTTGGAGGAGCAGCCGCCACGTCCGTCGCGGCCGGAATCGCGGCTGGGATCGCCTACACGATCTTGCTCGCCGCCGTTCCTCTCCGCGAGATTGCTCGCGTCCAGCGGGAATGGCGACCACGGTTCCCCGGCCCAGGACCCCACGGGCGGTGACGGATGAGCTCGGCGGGTTGCGGACGCGCTCTAGTCGGCGGCATCCGCGCGCTTGGCGCGAGTGACCTGGCCGGCCGTCGAACCAGCGCTTTTGTCCTTGGTCACCCGATCGACCCGGCTCTGGATGCCGTCATTCGCGTAGCGGTCGGCCACCATCAAGTCGAAGCCGTGGACGCTGCCTTCAATCCCCGAGTAGCGGCCGGCGGTGTAGGCGCGAGAGCGGGTGCCGGCCTGCTGCAACTGGCAAACGTGCCAGTCCTGCCGGTTTGTCAGGTCCCAGAAGTCGACGGCGTCGCTGGGATCGAAGTCAGGCTCTGCCATGGCCTCGGCGGCGAACGCCCATTCGCAGACGATGCGGGTTCGTCCCGGCGCCACCGGCTCCAACCAGTGCGTCATCAAGTAGTCCGGGTGCAGGCTGATCAGCATGTTCGGCCAGACCACGAAGTAGTAGATGCGTCGCATATCTTCATCGCGGGTGCCGGCGATCGGCGGCCGGCCGTGGCTGGCGCCATCCATCGACAGGGTCTCGAACTCGCCGACCACCGGCATCCAGCTCCCCAGCCAGGGGCCATCGCCGTCGACCCATTCGCCCAGGTTGTACGGCGTGATCCGGTTAAGCTGCGGGTGAACGCCCGGACAGTGATAGTACTCTTCGTAGTTCTCGATGATCGCCTTCCAGTTCGCCGCCACGTCGTACTCGATCCGCCGCGCCCGCCGCAGGGCGCCGAGATCAAACCGGGCCAGCTCACCCGGCAGGTCGCCTAAATGGGCAGCCAGCGGAGCGGCTTCGCCGGATAGATCGAGGAAAATGTACCCCTGCCAGACCGCGAGCGGGACCGGGACCAGGCCCCAGGCCGCGGGATCGAAATCCTCCAGCAGCTCGGTATGGCGGGGCGGTCGCAGGTCGCCCTTGAGATTGTAGATCCAAGCGTGATACGGGCACTGAAACCGAACCAGGGCGCCGCACGGTTCCTCGACCAGGGTGGCGCCCCGATGCCGGCAGACATTGTAAAAGGCCCGAAGCTCGCCATCGTCGCCGCGGACGACGATGATCGACTCCCCGGCCACCGTGGCAAGGAAATACTGACCCGTCCGCTCCGCGTCCTCCGTCCGCCCGACGCAGACCCAGTCCCCGCCATACCAAGCCTCTTGCTCATATTGAAACACCGCCGGGTCGTGGTACACCCGCGGCGGCATCAGGCTGGCGCGAACCGTCGGCTGGCGCACCGCCGCAACCTCGGCCGCGGTCACCGGCGACACCGGGCGGGCACGCAACATGGGGCGGGACGGCGACTGGACCATACGACACCGACCTCCTCTTAGCAGGGAAGACCCGGACAAAATCGAGCATCACGATAGCACACGCGAAACACCCCCAACCCTCAAGCCTGGAGATACCAGAGAGTTCCCTCCGGTTTGGGGGTTTGGGGGCCGATCGGCGATAGCGGTGCCCGCTCTAGGCGGCTACCGTCGCCGCTTCTTCCAGCCCGGCCTCGCGCAACCGCTCCGCCTCGTCCGCCGAGCGCAGGTCCTGGACGAAAGAATCGATCTGGCCATCGAGCACATTGGGGATGTTGCTCAGGTTGGCATTGATCCGGTGATCGGTGATCCGGTCCTGCGGGAAGTTGTACGTGCGGATCTTCTCGCTCCGCTCACCGGAGCCGATCTGCGACCGCCGGACATCGCCCCGCTCCTGCGCCACCCGGCTCTGCTCGATGTCATAGAGCCGGGAGCGGAGGACGGTCATCGCCTTGACCTTGTTCTTGAGCTGGCTCTTCTCGTCCTGGCAGGTCACCACCAACCCGGTCGGCAGGTGGGTGATCCGCACCGCCGAGTCGGTCGTGTTGACGCTTTGGCCGCCGTTGCCGCTCGACCGGTAGACATCGATCCGCAGCTCGTTCTCGCTGATCTGAATGTCGACATCCTCGGCCTCCGGCAGCACCGCGACGCTGGCGGTCGAGGTGTGGATCCGGCCCTGGCGCTCGGTCGCCGGCACCCGCTGCACCCGATGCACCCCGCTCTCATAGCGAAGATGGCTATAGGCGCCCTTGCCGTGGACGCCGAAGATGATCTCGCGGAAGCCACCGCCGTCGGTATCAGTGGCGGACAGCACCTCGGTCTTCCACCGGTGACGCTCCGCGTAGCGGGTATACATCCGGTAGAGATCGGCCGCGAAGAGAGCCGCCTCGTCGCCGCCGGTGCCGGCCCGGATCTCGACGATGACATCCTTATCGTCATTCGGATCGCGGGGCACCAGCAGCGTCTTGATCCGCGCCGTCAGCTGATCCCGCCTGTCGCGCAGCACATCCACCTCGTCCGCCGCCAGCTCGGCCATCTCGTCGTCGCTGGCCAGCATCTCTTCGGTCTCGGTCAGCGCCTGCTCGGTCGACCGCAGCTCGCGATAGGCGGTCACCACGTCGTCAATCTCAGCCCGTTCCCGGCCGAGCTCCTGGATTTGGGCATGATCGATCGCCACCTCGGGGTCGGCCATCTGCCGCTCCAACTCTTCATAGCGCCGCTCAATTTCACCGAGCGTATCAAATAAGGTGTTCATCGCCATTTCGTCCTTGATTGCTCGCCCCGAATCATCGCGCTATCGCCCGCGCCCATCACGACTGGCGCCGGCGCGAGGCGATGCAGGCATGCTCAATCCCAATGATACCGGACAATGGGCATCTCGTGACGGCGGCCGTGGCCGGATCGGACCGTATACTTCCCGCTATCGACGACGCGGCGACGCATTCAGCCGCTATGAACGGCAAGGGAAGGATTCAACATGAAACTATTGCAGCGGCTGATGGGACTGGTCGGCATCCTGCTTGTCGCGGGCGCCGTGATCAACGAGTTTGGGAAGGAGCCGGAGAAGCGAACCGGTCACGGCACCGTCGCCGATATCGTTCCCTACGATTTCCGGCTACCGACACGGGAGCGACTGCTCGCCACCTTCTGGAATCCGGACGGTCCCGTCATCGTCAACACCGCCCTCGGTGTCGGTTGGACGGTCAACTTCGGCCGCCTGGCGCGGCTGATCGGGATGGCGTAGTCGATCCCCGCGCGGACCTTGCCTCCTTCGCCCGCGCCGCCGGATCGAGACAGGGCTGAGGTTAGACGGCAGCCACTGCCCGGCGGTAGACAGCCAGGAACTCCCGAATTTGATCTTCGTTGACCACCAGCGGCGGGATGATCCGGATCGCCTGGTCGTACGTGCCGCAGGTGAGCAGCAGCAGGTTCTGGCCCAGGCAGAAGTCAATGACCTTCTGCACGGCTGCCGGGTTCGGCGAGCCGTCCGGATGGACAAACTCGGTGGCGACCATCAGCCCGAGCCCGCGCACTTCTCCAATTACGGGATGATCGGCCTGGATTTGGCGCAACCCGTCGCTCAGGATCGCTCCCATCCGGGCCGCGTTTTCCGGCAGCCGCTCGTCCCGCATCACATCCAGGGTCGCCGCCGCGGCGGCGGTGCCGACCGCGTTGCCGCCATAGGTGCCGCCGTGCGAGCCAGGCTGCCAGCGGTCCATGATCTCGTGGCTAGCGACGACCGCGCTGACCGGCATCCCCGAGGCCACGCCCTTGGCCACGGTCATGATGTCGGGCGTGACATCGAAATGCTCGAACCCCCACATCTTGCCGGTCCGCCCCATCCCGGACTGCACCTCGTCCAAAATGAGCAGGATGCCGTGGCGATCGCAGATCTCACGAACCCCTTGCAGCCACCGCCGGGATGGCACTAGGTAGCCGCCCTCGCCGACAATCGTCTCGATCAGCATCGCCGCCACGTCGTCGGGCATCACCAGATGGTCAAAGACCTGGTTCAGCTCGTCGAGGTAGTACCGGTCGGCGTCCTCAAGTCCGCCTTTGTAGGGACTGCGCAAGTAGTACGGAAACGGGGAAAAGTAGACGCTGGATAGCAACGGCTCGTAGTGACCCCTCACCTTGACGCGTGAGGAAGTGACGGACATCGCGCCGTGGGTGCGGCCATGAAAGCCGCCCCGAAAGGCAATGACCCCCGGCCGTCCGGTGGCGACCTTGGCCAGCTTTAGCGCTCCCTCAATCGCCTCCGCCCCGCTATTGGTCCAGAACACCTGGTCGAGCGAGGGGGGCAGGGTCGCGGTGAGCTTGCTGGCCGCCCGCAGCATCGGCTCGTGGAGGAAGATGTTCGCCTGGGCGTGGATGATCTTGGCGGCTTGTTCCTGAATCGCGGCGACCACCCGCGGGTGGCAGTGGCCGGTGTTGACCACCCCAATGCCGGAGGTGAAATCGGTGAAGCGGTCGCCGTTCGTGTCCCAGACGTAGATCCCCTCACCATGATCGACCGTGACCGGCGAGTAGCGGCCAAGCACCCGCGGCACCAACCGGCCAACCTCCGCCGTCACCGCCTCAACTGCTTGGGCCATCACGTCACCTCCGTCACCACGCCTTGCGAGTCGAAACCGCGGTCCACCGCGCGGGCCTACGGGTGCTTGCCCTCGCGTTCTCTCCGTTCCTTATAGAATTTCTTTGTCTTCGGCACCGGCTTGGCATCTTCGGCCTCTTGCCGAGCCTTGAAGGCGACGGCGGCGCTGCTCAGATCCTCTTCCAGGCCGACCAGGTCGTTGTAGATATCGACGTTGGAATGCGCGATCGGCGTCCGCGACAGCATCCGCACCAGTTGCAGCAACGACTGGGCGGCGGCGGGCTGGGCGGCGGGCAGCGCCGCCCGGCGCATGATCTGATCGACCAAGGCGAGCGTTTGCGGGCTGGCGTCACGGTCTTCGAGGCGGGATTTTATTTGCTGGAGACCTTCTGAGACGTTCACTGGCACTCTCGCTGGCTAATGCGCCGCAAATTCATCGCTAGCTAGGGCGAGTATACATGGCTCCGCTTGCCCCAATGTACCCGCCGCCGGCACCAGGGCGCCGCGAGTGGACCCGGTGCAACCATTGCCATGGCCCTTCGCGGTGACGTGGGACCATCGTATCGGAGTGGGACTCGATGACCGACCCCGCCACTGCCTCGTTCGGTCCGCTCCTCCGCCGTCACCGCCGAGCGGCTGGCTTGAGTCAAGCCGAGTTGGCCGAGCGCGCCGGCCTCAGTGCCGCCGCTGTCCGCGCTCTCGAGAGCGGGCGCCGCGCCGCTCCCCGACCCTTCACGATGCGCGCCCTGGCCGACGCCCTCGCCCTGCCCTGCCCTGCCCTGCCCGAGACCGATTGTACCGCGCTGTTCGAGGCGGTCGGCCCCGCCGCGGCGGTGGGTACCGGCTCGGCGCCGCTCGCCCCCACGGTAGACGACCGCGACGTCTGGAGTCCGTTGCCGGCGCCGCCGCTGCCGCCGACGCGCCTGGTCGGACGGGAGCGGGAAGTGGCCGGGGTGGTCTTCGTGCTGCGCTCCGGCCGCACCCGCCTGGTGACGCTGACCGGGCCGGGCGGGGTCGGCAAGACGCGCCTGGCCACGGCCGTCGCCCGCGAGGTGGGGGCCGACTACGATGATGGCGTTGCCTGGATCGATCTCGCCCCCATGACCGCTCCCCCGCCGACGCCGCGGGTGTTGTCGCCGGGGCGATCGCCCGGGCGTTGGGGGTGCGGGAGACGGGGCAGCGGCCGTGGCCCGAGGCGGCGGCCGTGGCTATCGGCGTCCGCGCCGCGCTGCTCATTCTCGACAACTTCGAACACCTCTTGGCCGCCGCTCCCCTGGTCGCCGACCTGCTGACGCGCTGCCCCCGGTTGGCCGTCCTCGCGACGAGCCGGGAGCGGCTCCACCTCCGCGGCGAGCACGAACTGGTGGTCCCTCCGCTCGAGGTACCCGCCGCGGCACCCGGACCGGTTGAGCCGGCCGCCGGGTTGTCCGGGGTGGCCGCGGTCCGCCTCTTCGTCGAGCGGGCGGCGGCCGTCCGCGGGGCCTTCGCGCTGACCGCGGAGAACGCGGCGGCGGTGGCCGAGATCTGCCGCTGCCTCGACGGGCTGCCGCTGGCCATCGAGTTGGCGGCCGGCTGGGCGAAGATCTTCTCCCCGGCCGCCCTCTTGGGACGGCTGGAGCCGAGCCTGCCGCTGTTGGTGGGCGGCGCCCGCGACCTGCCGGACCGGCAACGGACCATGCGGGACGCGATCGCCTGGAGCCACGACCTGCTCGACCCGAGCGAGCGGGCGTTCTTCCGGCGGTTGGCCCTCTTCGCCGGCGGCTTTACCCTGGAGGCGGCCGCGGCCGTAACGAGTCGAGGAGACGAACAACCGGGTTGGCCGGAGGCGATCGGCCGGCCACCCGGCTCATCCTCGTCCGCGCTCGACCTCCTCGCCTCGTTGGTGGACAAGAGCCTCGTCCGGTCGCTGCCGACCGAGGCCGCGGGGGACGTTCGCTTCGGGATGCTGGAGAC
>JACCYK010000274.1 GCA_013696525.1 Chloroflexia bacterium | reverse complement strand
ATCCAAGGCGTGGCGGCATGACCAGTGGCGCCAAAGACGGTGAGCCCGACGGCCACCCCGCCCCGTTCCCCGATGCAGATCTGACCCCTGGTCTGCTCACCGACAATGACGTAATCGGCTTCGACATGGCCGTTGCTGACGATGAAACCGGCGCCAAGCTCGCCGCCCGTCTCTTCGTCGGCCACTTCGGTCACGATCAACGTGCCCGCCAGCGGCACCCCCGACCGAGCGAGGGCGACGCCGGCCATCACCTGCGCCGTCACGCTCGCCTTGTCGTCGCCCGCACCCCGGCCATAGACCCGGCCGCCGTCGATCTCGCCGCCAAACGGCGGGAACCGCCAGCCGCTCTCCTCACCGGTCGGCACCACGTCATAATGGGCATTGAACGCCAGGCGTGGCCCGCCGCCCTGGCCGGTAAGGGTCGCCACCACATTCTGCAGCTCCGGCGCCGGTCCCACCACCTCAACCGCGAACCCGGCCCCGAGCAACTTTGCAGCGCAGACCGCCGCCGCCGCCCGCACATCGCCCGGCGGGTTGACGGTCGGACAACGAACCAACTCCTGCAGGAACGCGACCGTCTCCTCCTGATCGATCGCGGCCAGCACCCGCTCCGCCAGAACGAGATCGACGACTGTCTCGCCTGAGCTCGATTCCTGCATCCTGTCATTCGTCATCTGAAGCCTCCCCGTATTCGTCCGCGAGCCATGCCGCCCACGGCAGCCGGGAGGCGATCATACCCCACGACCGGTTCCGGTCGGCCGCATCCGGGGCACGCGACGCCGCTCCGTTCATCCAAACGGGACGCTTGGCGCCGGCACGGGATCGACCAGTTTTCGCCTCACCCGTCGCGCTCCGGCTTCAGCCCCACCGGCCGGTCACGGCGGTCATCGCCTCTGCCACAAACGCCTCCGCCTGATCCGGCCAATCTGGTTCTTGTCGCCAGTGCCGGGCCGCGATGTGGACGACGAGCGCCATGGCGTAGCGGACGGGCAGCCGGGCGCGCCACGACCGTGGCGCATGGGTAAAGTATTCCTCGGCGAACTCCATCGCGATCGCCCGCGTCCGCTTTGACGGCAGGGCAAACTCCGGCGCCGCACTCCAGAGTTGGGTCATGAAGCGGGCCACGTCCAGCACCGGATCGGACCCGGCGAGCTGATCGACGTCGATGAGGCCGAGCCGGTCGCCATCGACCAAGACGTGAGCGGCCTTGAAGTCGCCCAGGGTCGGTGCCGGAGGCACCTCGGCGAGGCGCTCGACCGCGGCTCCAACGATCTGGTCGACGGCCGGGGCAAGCTCCGCGCGCGCCGATCGCAGCAGTTCGGCCGATCGCTCCAAGCGGCCGAGCTCGTTATGGAGGTCGATCCGAGGCTCCGCCACCGCCAGGTCGGAGAGGTGCAGCTCCGCCAGCGCGGCGGCGGTGCGGCGCACGGCGGCGGTCGCTTCCTCCCCCCGCCGGAACGGGTCTTCGAGCGAGGTGCCTGGCACGTCCTCTAAGAAGAGGGTCCCGAGTTCATCATCGTAGGCGAGGGGCGCCGGCACCGAAAAGGCCGCCCCCTGGGTTGCCCGCTCCCGCAAGCGGGCGAACGCCTGATAGGCGTGCGCTCCCTTGTCATCGTGAAAGTAGACCTTGGCAAAGGCGCGCGCCTCCAGCGCCCGCGCCGACAGGCGCAAGGTGGCGATCTTGCCGAATCGGTACCGGATCGGCTCGACGTCCCACCCCCCGGCCCGCCAATCGCCCGTTCCGAGGGGTCCAAGGAGCAGCGGCTCGATCGCGGGCGGCGGCCCGAGCATCAGTGAAGCGAGCGCCGGCAAGTAGGGGTCGTACAGAAAGACCACCAGCAGCATGTTCAGCTCGGGGAGGGAGAAGAACGGTTGCGTCACGGGTGCGGCGCCGCCCCCCGTCGCCCAAAACCGGTCCAGCTCGTCAAATGCCGCTCTCGCCTTTTTCGCGTCGCGGTAGAGCACTCCGGTGACACGAGCGGTCGCCCCGCGCGCCGCGTTCGCCGTTTCGAACTGAACATCATACGTGACCCAGCAGGGACCGACGAGCGTGGTCCGGAAGGCGTCGACGATACGGCATTCGCGGATGGCACGCGGTTCCCCGCCGAGCGCATGGAGGTGTTGCTGCAGGATGGTGCGCATCCGCCCGGCATCGGTGGCGATGCTGAGTTGGAAGAACGCGGGAGATGGCGCCGAACCGGGTTCCGACGGACCATTTCCATCGCGGGGCGCTCGACCCCGGCCCTCCCGTCTCCCCGCTCGAGCGGTCCCGCTGTCGTGCCGTTGGATCGGTCGCCTCGCTTCCTCTTGCCGCACCAGGCACGTCGCCTTCGCCGCCCTGGTTCATCGAAACAATGTATCACGTTAAGATTAGAGCCGGATGAGAAGCCGCCGGCGAGAGGTCCGATACCGTATTCGATGATGTCTGAAAGATCGATGGATAAACGACGTAGCTCTGACATCCGCATACCTCGTTAACACTATTCGCGTATCTCCGCGATTCAACGGCTGTTCCGGGGCTCCCCGGTCATGGTGGCAATGAATCCAAGCTATCCCGCCGGCGGGGCGGCGAGCGCCCGCATGGGGAATCTTGCCGCCGCCTCCCCGCCGCGCCCTCGCTGGCGCCGTGAGGTCGTGGACGGCCGCGTATGCTATCTTCATAGGAGCATGAGGAGACCTTGGCTTGCCGCTGTCTCGCTCAGATGGAGTTCCATGGATCGGGAGGATGAAGATGGGTGGCCGTCGCCGACCACCGGTAATTTGCTCGCGATCCATTAGCGCGGCCGTCGGAAATGGGAATGCGGACCGTTCTGTTTCACGCCAACCTGCGAAACTTCCGGGGCGCCCACCTCAAGCTCTGGGACTATTTCGGGCATGTCCTGGCCGCGCCCGGCTTTACCCCCCGCATCAGCTTCACCGCGAAGACGCGCTGGGACGCCTCGAACCCTTGGCTCAACGCGCGGAAGTATGTGGTTGACGATCCCAACACCGTGGATGTCGGTCTCTTTTTCCTCGGCGGTCGGCGCTGGGAGCAGGCCGAGCAACACCCGAGCTGGGGTCCTGACACCCCGGTGTTGAGCTTTGTCCAGCATGTCCACCACGCCGACCCCGCCAACGAACGCTACCAGTACCTAAGCCGGCCGGCGATCCGGGTCTGTGTGGCGGAGGAAGTGGGAACCGCGCTGCGGGCAACCGGCATCGTGCGGGGGCCGCTCATCGTCATCCCGAATGGGATCGACCTGGGCGACGACATTCCGGAAACGGCGGTCGAGCCCGACGTCGATGTGCTGATCGCCGCCCTGAAGCGCCCCGAGCTCGGGCTGCGGCTCCTAACGCGATTGGAAGGCAAGGGCCGCCGGGTTCGGCTCCTGACCGAGCGCCTGCACCGGTCCGAGTACCTGCGCCGGCTTCAGCGCGCCCGCGTCACCCTCTTCCTGCCGAACGACACGGAAGGGTTCTACCTGCCGGCCTTGGAAGGGCTGGCGGCGGGGACGCTGGTGGTCTGCCCCGATTGTATCGGCAACCGCGGGTTCTGCCGGCCCGGCTCGACCGCCTTCGTCCCCTCGTTCGCGGTCGACGACCTGGCCGCGGCGACGGAATCCGCCCTGGCCCTGCCGGAAGAGGAGGCAGCGCGAATGCGGGCCAACGCCCTGGCCATGGCCGGGGAGTACAGCGTGGAGCGGGAGCGCTCGGCGTTTCACGACGTGTTAGAACACATTGATCGACTCTGGCTGGAGGCCCGCGCCGGCGACGTGACGGCGCTGGCGCGATGAACCGGGGATCTAAGGCGAGGGACATGGACGATCTGGATAGGCGGGCCCGACAAAAGATCAAGCGACGGCTCAAGCGGGGCAACATGGACACCCGCCAGCCGCCCGATTTCATCATCATTGGCGCCCAGAAGGGAGGGACGACGTCGCTCTACCGCTACCTGACCGAGCAACCCGCTGTCGGCGGGGCAACGAAGAAAGAGGTTCACTACTTCGACCGGAACTTCGACAAAGGGCTGGGTTGGTACCTGGCCCACTTCCCGAAGCGAGACGAGTTCGAGGTCGTGGGCGAATCGGGACCGAGCTACCTGTTTCACCCGGACGTGCCGGGGCGCGTGCGTGAGCTGCTGCCAGAGGCGAAGCTGATCGTGCTACTCCGCAACCCGGTCGATCGCGCCTATTCCCAGTACCAGATGCGAACCCGCCGGCAGGGCGAAGCGGACACGTTCGAGGGGGCGATCGCCGAGGAGCTCGAGCACTTGCGGCTCGCCGGCGATGTGGCCCGCCCGCAGTCGGGGGTTCACTTTCAGCTGGCGCGGGGCATCTACGTCGACCAGCTCAAGCGGTGGCTCCGGCTCTTCCCCCGCCAGCAAATGCTCGTCCTGCAGAGCGAGCCGTTTTTCGCCCGGCCGGAGGCAGGGCTGGACCGGGCGCTGGCGTTTCTCGATCTGCCGGCCTGGCGGCCGGCCCAGTTCGAGATCCACAACCCGGGCGGCTTCTATGGTGAGATGCAGCCGGAGACGCGCCAGCGGTTGGCCGCTTACTACGCGCCGCACAACCGGCGGCTGTACGACCTGCTGGGAACGGACTTCGAGTGGGACGAGGCGTGAGCCGCGTGACCGATGTGGTGCTGACCGGGGTTCCCCGCTCGGGGACGACCCTGACCTGCGCCCTGCTCAACAAGTTGCCGGACACCGTGGCGCTCCACGAGCCGATGCAGGGGATGGACCACGGGGATCCCACGGACCCGCGGGACGTGAGCGGGCGGGTCGAACGGTTCTTCGACGAGCAGCGGGCCTCGCTGCTCACCGGCGGCCGGGCCCTGTCCCGGAACATCGACGGCGTGGTCCCCGACAACCCGTTCGGCGACGAGCTTTCGGCCAAGGGAGTCCGGCGACAGCTCGACTCCCAGGGAGAGATCCTCGTCGACAAGGAGCTGTCGGCTGATTTCACCCTGGTCATTAAGCACACGCACCTCTTCGCCTGGATGCTGGAATCGCTGGTCGACACCTTTCCGATCTACGCCATTGTCCGCAACCCCCTGGCGACGGTCGCCTCGTGGCGCTCGGTCTCGACCCGGATCCGGAGCGGCCACTCCCCCGCCGAGCGAGCGGTGCCGGAGCTGAAGGCGAAGATGGACCTGTTGGACGATGACCTCGACCGCCAGCTCTGCCTGCTGGGATGGTTCTGGGACCAATTCACTCGCCACTTGCCTGAACGATCAATCATCCGCTACGAGGATTTGATCGCGACCAACGGCCGGGCCCTCAGCGTGATCCGGCCGGAGGCCGAGCGGTTCGACGAACCGCTCGAGAACCGGAACTCGAACCGGCTCTACGATCTGGGAGAGATGCAACAGATTGGCAAACGCCTGCTGCAATCCGACGGAGCCTACTGGACCTGGTATCCCAAGGAGAGCGTGGGCACCCTCCTGAACGAGCTGGATCGCTGATCCGCCTCGCGTCGTGGGAAGACGAATGCCTTACCAGCACGGCTGCCTCACCGACTGGCCGCCAATGGCGAGACCGAGTTGAGAACCACGCATGCATCCGTAGCGGAGCACCGGTCCGCCCCGTCGACAGTTTTCATTATCACCACCGCGAATATTGCATGTGTACGGCATGTTGCCGTACACTTTTTCGAAAGATCGGCTCATTGCCGCGGCCCGGCGTCGGGCCGAACTGCCGAGAGGAGATCAACATGGACCATGCACCCGTTGGTATAGCGGAGGAGCGGGCAAGAGTGGCGACGCGGCCGCCGCGACGCGAGCGGCTCGAGGCCCGGCTCAGTCTGGACCAGAAAGCCTTGCTGGAGCGGGCCGCGGCCCTGGAAGGAAGGTCCCTCACCGACTTCGTCGTCGCCAGCGCCCAAGCGGCGGCCATGGAAACGATCCAGCGGTACGAGGTCATCACGCTCACCGCTCGCGACAGTTTGGCGTTCGCGGAAGCGATTATTCATCCGCCGGCGCCCAACGAGCGCCTGCGCGCCGCCGCGCACCGCCACCGGCAACTCATAGCCGAATAGATGCTGGCGTCCCATCGCTACCGCATCGAGAGTCTCGGACGGCACCACGATCGAGCCGCTTTCTCGTGCGGTGAGGATTCCCTCGACCGCTATCTGCGGCAACGCGCGCGGCAAGACGACGAGCGTCACGTCGCCACGGTCTTCGTCCTCAATGACGACCAAGTGCATCGAGTCGCCGGGTACTACACCCTGAGCG